>JAIMAT010000009.1 GCA_023511835.1 Bacillota bacterium
GATGGTACTCGGCGGGCGACCGCCCGGGAGAGTAGGTCGCTGCCGTCGCCGGTCCGGAGTTTCCTTCCTGGTTAGCTCAATGGTAGAGCATCCGGCTGTTAACCGGAGGGTTGCAGGTTCGAGTCCTGCACCAGGAGCCAATTTGGTAAGGGCCCCTGCCTTTGGGCAGGGGCCCGTTCCGTATTCCGCGGGCAGGGGGCCGTTCTATATTCCGGTGGGGGGATGGGGGGTGCCGTCGGTGCGAGTGGTAGTGCGATTCTGGTACGTTACGCGGGGAGGCAGGTGCCATCGAGGGGCTCTTCCTGAGCTTTGAGGGCGGCGAAGGCGCCGGCAAGTCGACGCAGGCGGCGCTCCTGGCCGAGGCGCTGGCGGCGCGGGGCGTGCCGGTGCTGCGCGTGCGGGAACCGGGCGGCACGGCGCTGGGGGAGAAGGTGAGGGAGCTCCTGCTGGGGACGGGTGAGCCGCTCGCAGCCGCGGCGGAGAGCTTCCTCTACCTGGCGGCGCGGGCGCAGCTGGCCCGCGAGCGGATCCTGCCGGCGCTGGCGGAGGGGCGGTGCGTCATCGCAGACCGATACGCCGACTCGACGGTGGCCTACCAGGCCTTCGGGCTGGGGGAGCCGCTGGCCGCAGTGCAGGCGGCCAACGAGTGGGCCACCGCCGGCAGGAAGCCGGACCGGACCTACCTGCTGGATCTGCCGCCCGAGGCGGGACTGGAGCGACGGCGCAAGGGGCCGCTTCCGCCGGACCGGATCGAGCGGCGCGAGCTGGAGTACCACAGGCGGGTGCGCGAGGGGTACCTGGAGCTGGCGCGCGGCGAAGGCGGGCGCTTCCTGGTGCTGGAGGCGGGGAGGCCGCCCGGGCGGCTGCACGCTGCCATCCTGGAGGACGCATGGCGGCTCTGGCGCTCGAGGCAGGAGGGAGGTGGGGCGACGTGAAGCTGGTGATCGCCGTCGTCCAGGACAAGGATTCGGGCCGCCTGCTGGCGGCGCTGGTCGACCGCGGCCATTCCGCGACCAAGCTGGCCAGTACGGGTGGTTTTCTCCGGGAGGGGAATACGACGCTCCTGATCGGCGTCCAGGACGACGAGGTGGCGGACGTGCTGGGCCTGATCGGCGAGGTCTGCCAGTCGCGCCAGCAGATGGTCAACCCCATGCCGCCGGCGGCCGGGCAGGTCGAGAGCTACATGACCTATCCGGTGGAGGTGACGGTCGGCGGTGCCACCGTCTTCGTCCTCGACGTGGAGCACTTCGCCAAGTTCTAGCGCCGCGGCCGGTGGCGCCGTCCGGCGGGCGCACGCCCTGCTGCTGGTGGGCGCCCGGGAGGCGACCGAGCGGGCGGCGCTGGACGAAGCGCGCCGGGCCCTTTGCCAGCGCGGCCACGGTTGCGGCGAGTGCGCTTCCTGCCGGCGGGCGGAGGCCGGCGCGCATCCGGACTGGCTCGCGGTGGAGCCACCCTCCACAGGGAGCCTGGGTGTGGAGGACGTCTACCGGGCGCTCCGCTGGCTGGCCCTGCACCCGGTGGCGGCGGCGCGCCGCGTGCTCCTCTTCCGACAAGCCGACCGCCTGAGCGGCGTCGCCCAGAACGCCCTGCTCAAGGCGCTGGAGGAGCCGCCGGGGGACGCCCTGCTGCTGCTGGCTACCGCCCTTCCGGACCGGCTTCTGCCCACCATCCGCTCGCGCTGCACGGAGCGGCACCCGGGGCGCGGGAGGGAGACGGAGAGCCGGGAGGGGTCGAGCCCCGGCGAGGACGGAGTCGGGGGCGGCGACCTGGCGGCGGCCTGTTTCGAAGCGCTCTTCTCGCCGCGACCGGCCGGGATCTGGGAGCTGGCCCGCGACTGGGCCACGCTCGGGCGCGAGGAGCTGGAGGCGCGCCTGGGGGCGGTGGAGGAGGCGCTGGCGGCCAGCTTCCGGCCGCCCTCGGGCCGCGACGGCGACGGCGGGCAGGCGTCGTGGCCCGCCCGGCTGCGGGTGGTGCCCGCGCGCCCTCGCCTGGAGGCCGCCCGCTCGCTGGCGCGGGCGGCGGAGGCGCTGCGCGCCAACGTGGGAGGCGAGCTGGTGCTGGACGTCCTGCTGCTTGAGCTGAGGCGCCTCTGGCTGGCTCGGGGGCCGGAGAGGATCGGCGGAGGGGCGCCAGAATAGGGAACCGGAACCGGCGCGGGCGGCGAAATGCGCCGCCGCCGGTGGAGGTGGAGGTCTTGGACGAGGGCAGGGTTCGGGTGGTCGGGGTCCGGCTGCGCCCCGCCGGGCCGGTGACGCAGGCGGTCACCGGCGAGGTGGAGCCCGCGCTGGAGTCGGCCGTGGTGGTGGAGGGCGAGCACGGACTGGAACTGGGCTGGGTGGCACGGCGGGGGCGATGGAGCGCGGCCGCCGAGGCCTCGGAGCTGCCCCGGCTGGTGCGCCTCGCGACGGAAGCCGACCTGGAGGCGGAGCGGGAGAACCGGAAGCTGGCCGACGAGGCGTTCGCGGTCTGCGCGGGCCTGATCGAGGCCGAGAGCCTAGCCATGCACCTGGTGGACGCGCGTTACACCCTCGACCGGTCACGGCTCCTCTTCTTCTTCACGGCCCCGGAGAGGGTCGACTTCCGCCGGCTCGTCCGCGAGCTGGCAGGCCGCTTCCGGACGCGGATCGAGCTGCGCCAGGTGGGGCCGCGCGACGCGGCGCGCATGTTGGGCGGCATCGGGCCGTGCGGGCGCATCCTCTGCTGCACCAGCTTCCTCCGGGAGTTCAGCAGCGTCACCATCCGCATGGCCAAGGAGCAGGCGCTGGCCCTCAATCCGGAGTCGCTCTCGGGCCTCTGCGGCCGTCTCAAGTGCTGCCTGCGTTACGAGTGGGCGGGCGCCTTGGAGACGGGTGGCGCGGAGGCGCGGGGCAGCCTGGTGGCGGGGGCGGAGTAGCGCTTTGGCGGGAACCCTCTACGTGGTGGCGACGCCTATCGGCAACCTAGAGGACGTGACGCTGCGGGCGCTGGCGGTCCTCCGCGCGGTCGACCGCATCCTCTGCGAGGACACGCGCCACACCGCCCTGCTGCTTCGGCGCTACGCGATTCAAAAGCCGCTGGTCAGCTATCATGAGCACAACGAGCGGAGGCGGGCGGAGGAGGCGGTGGCCTGGCTGGAGGCCGGCGAGGAGCTGGCGCTGGTCAGCGACGCCGGGACGCCGACGCTGAGCGACCCCGGCTATCGCCTGGTCAGCCTGGCGGCCGAGCGAGGCTTGCGCGTGGTGCCGGTGCCGGGTCCCATGGCTGCCGTGGCCGCGCTCAGCGCCTCGGGCCTGCCCACCGACAGCTTCACCTTCGCCGGCTTCCCGCCGCGGCGGGCGGGCCCCCGCCAGCGCTGGCTACGGCAGCTGGCCGGGGAGCCGCGGACGGTGGTGCTCTATGAGGCGCCCGAACGGGTGGCGCGGACGCTGGCCGAGATGCGCGACCTCTTCGGCGGCGAACGGCGCGCCGTGGTGGCGCGGGAGCTGACGAAGAGCTTCGAGGAGTTCCGTCGCGGCAGCCTGGACGAGCTGGCGAGCGCGCTCTCCGGAGAGAGGGCGCGGGGCGAGTATGTCCTCCTGGTGGAGGGAGCAGGGCGGCGGCAGGCCGCCGGGGAGGGGACAGAGTGAACGGAGCCGCGGCGCGAGCGGGGGAGAACGGCAAGCCTTCCTTCTACGTCACCGTCGCCATCGACTACTCCAACTCGGTGCCGCACCTGGGCCACGCCTACGAGAAGGTGACGGCCGACGCGCTGGTCCGCTACCACCGGCTGCGGGGGGAGGACGGCTTCCTCCTGGGCGGCAACGACGAGCACAGTGTCAACGTGCTGCGCAGCGCCCGGTCGCAGGGGCTGGAGCCGAAGGAGTACTGCGACCGCATGCACCGGCTCTTCCGGGAGACCTACGCGCGGCTGGGACTCCAGCTGGACGAGTTCATGCAGACCAGCGGCGAGCGTCACGCCCGCGCGGTCCAGCTGCTGGCCCAGGCGATCTACGACCACGGGTACGTCTACAAGGGCCGCTATGCCGGCTGGTACTGCGCCAGCTGCGAGGCCTTCTACCACGAGAAGGAGCTGGAGCCGGGGCGGCTCTGCCCCGTCCACCGCCGACCGGCCGAGTATATCGAGGAAGAGAACTACTTCTTCCGGCTCTCCGCCTTTCGCGACGCCATTCTCGACCACATCCGGCGCCACCCCGACTTCGTGGAGCCGGAGACGCGGCGCAACGAGGTGCTGGCGCTTCTTCGCGGCGGGCTGGAGGACATCAGCATCAGCCGGGCCAACATGGAGTGGGGCATCCCGGTCCCCTGGGACCCCACGCAGGTCATCTACGTCTGGTTCGACGCCCTGATCAGCTACATCTCGGGCATCGGCTACGGCAGCGATCCGGAGCGCTTCCGGCGCTACTGGCCGGCGGACGTGCACATCATCGGCAAGGATATCAGCCGTTTCCACGCCGTGGTCTGGCCGGCCATGCTGATGGCCGCCGGGCTGGAGCTGCCCAGGAAGATCTTCGTCCACGGCTTCCTCAACTACCGTGGCTCCAAGCTCTCCAAGTCGAGCGGCAACGTCATCTCCCCGGGAGACCTGCTGGACCGGTTCGGCGTCGACGCGGTGCGGTGGTTTCTCTGCGCCGAGACGCCCTTCGGCGAGGACGGCGACTTTACGGAGGAGAGCTTCGTCCACCGCGTCAACGCCGACCTGGCCAACGACCTGGGCAACCTGCTCTCCCGCGTGACGGCCATGATGGAGCGCTATACGGGCGGCAGGGTGCCCTCGCCCGCTGCCAGCGACGGCCTTCTCCGCCGCGCCAGCGAGGAGGCCAGAGAGGCGTACGCGCGCGCCATGGAGCGGCTGGCGCTGCGCGAGGCGGCCCAGGCGGCGCTGGAGCCGGTGCGCAGGGCCAACAAGTACCTGGACGAACGCGCCCCCTGGGAGCTGGCCCGCCACCCCGAGCGGCGCGCCGAACTGGAGGCCGTCCTCTACGACGTGGCGGAGACGCTCCGCCTTGCGGCGGTCCTCTTGACGCCCTTCCTGGTGCGCGCGCCCGAGGCCATCTGGGAGCAACTGGGCGTGGAGGGCTCGCCGCGCAGCGGGTGGGAGGCGGCCGCGTGGGGCGGCCTGCGCGAGGGTGATCCGATCCGGCGCGGCGAGCCCATCTTCCCGCGACTGGAGCCGCCGGCAGCCGAGGCCGAAACGGCCGGGGCCGCCGGGGTCTCCGTGCCGGACGGCGGGTCGTCCGCCGCGGGACGCCCGCAGCCGGAGACGGAGACGGTCGACATCGAAACCTTCCGGCGGCTTGACCTTCGGGTTGCCCGGGTGGCGGCGGCGGAGCGTATCCCGGGCGCCGACCGCCTGCTCAAGCTGACGCTGGAGGCGGGCCCGCTGGGGCGCCGGCAGGTGGTGGCGGGGGTGGCGGAGCAGTACCGGCCCGAGGAGCTGGTGGGACGGCAGGTGGTCTTCGTCGCCAACCTGAAGCCGGCGCGACTGCGGGGCGTCGAGTCGCAGGGCATGATCCTGGCCGCCAGCGACGGCACCGGCCTGGCGCTGGTGGAGCCCGAGCGGCCGGTGGAGCCGGGCAGCCGGGTGCGGTGAAGGGCGGGGCGCGCGCGTGAGCGGCAAGGGTCGCCGAGCGGGCGGCCTGGATCCGGAGCGGCCGGCCGCGGGTCCGCTCTTCGACGCGCACGCGCACCTGGGCGACCCGGCCCTGGCGGGCGAGCGGCAAGCCGTCCTGGAACGGGCGGCCGCGGCGGGCGTGCTCTGGATCCTGGACAACGGCACTTCGCTGGAGGACTCGGACCGGGCGCTGGCAGAGGCTGCGGCCGGCGGCCTGCCGGCGGTCGCAGCGGCCGTGGGCGTCCACCCGCACGAGGCCGCCCGGGCGCCGGGCGACTTCCTGGAGCGACTGCGCGAGATGGCCGTGCGAGGTGCGGTGGCGGTGGGCGAGATCGGTCTCGACTACCACTACGATTTCTCGCCGCGCCCCGTGCAGCGGGAGGTGCTCCGGCGACAGCTGGAGCTGGCGCGGGAGCTGGGGTTGCCCGTGGTCCTACACGAACGCGAGGCGGCGGGGGAGATGCTGGAGATCCTGGACCAGGTCGGCCTGCCCGAACGGGGCGGGGTGGTCCACTCCTTCTCGGGGGGACCGGCGGAGGCGGAGGCCTACCTGGAGCGGGGCCTCTATCTGGGCATCTCGGGCATGGTCACCTTCCGCGGGTTGGACCGGTTGCGCGAGGCGGTCCGGCGGGCGCCGGCCGAGCGCCTGCTCTACGAGACCGACGCCCCCTACCTGGCGCCGCACCCCTTGCGCGGGCGACGGAACGAGCCGGCCCATGTCGCCTGGACGGTTGCGGCCGTGGCCGAACTGCGCGGCGAATCGCCGGAGGCGCTGCTGGCGGCGGCCTGGCACGGGCTGGCCCGCCTCTACGGCCTCCGCCCTCCGGGCGGGGCGCGGTGAGGGCGGTGCTGCCGGGCACCTCCGTCGCCCGCCTGAAGGCGCTGATGGCCGAGCTGGGGATCCGCCCCAACCGGCGGCTGGGGCAGAATTTCCTCGTGGACGGCCGGCTGCTGGAGGCCATCTTGGAGGCGGCGGCCTGCGACCCGGAGACGGCGGTGCTGGAGGTGGGGCCGGGCGCGGGCACGCTGACCGCCGCCCTTCTGGAGCGCGGGTGCCGGGTGCTGGCGGTGGAGCGGGATCGCCGCCTGGCTTCCTGGCTGGCCGGAGAGCTGGCCGGAGAGGGACGCCTGCGGCTCCTGGAAGGAGACGTCCTCCGCCTCGACTGGCGGGCCGCCTGGTGCGAGGCGATGCGGGGAGCGACCCGGGAGATGGTCGTCTCCAACCTGCCCTATGCGATCTCCGGTCCCCTGGTCCGCGACCTCCTGGGCCGGGAGCGGCCGGCCTGGGAGCGGATGGTGCTGCTGGTCCAGCGGGAGTTCGCCGACCGTCTGCTCGCCACCCCGGGGGAGGAGGCGTACGGTGCCCTGACGGTCCTGGTCCGGCGGTATGCGGCCGTGGAACGGCTGCGCCGAGTCCCGCCCACCGCCTTTTGGCCGGTCCCGGAGGTGGACTCGTCCCTGGTCCGGCTCTGGCCCCGGGCGGAACGGCCCCCGCGGGAGCCCTTCGACTCGCTGGTGCGTGCGGCCTTCGCCAGGCGGCGGAAGACGTTGGAGAACACGCTCCTCGCCTGGCCGGGATTCGCGGGGAGGGCCGACCGGGCGACGGTGCGGCGCCTCTGCGAGCGGGCCGGAATCCGGCCCTCGTCGCGTGCCGAGGAGCTGAGCGTCGAGGAGTTCGAGCGCCTGGCCCGGGAGGCCGGCGGGGCGGAGATATAATGGGGGGGCGCCCTGAGGGCGCCGGAGGAGGAATTGCCGGCGGGCGAGCCGGAGAGGGAGATGGCGTTCTACAGCCCTACCCGGGGTCTGCTCGACTTCCAGGGCGTCTTCGAGGAGATCGTCCGCTTCCTTGAGGAGGAGCCGGAGGCCGAGTACAACCTGATCGTCGGCAGCGACTCCCAGCTTCGCAGCCACGAGGTGGTCTACGTCACGGCGGTGGTCGTCCACCGACGGGGCAAGGGCGGCCGCTACTTCTACGAGAAGCGCGTTCGGCGCAGGACGGAGAGCCTGCGCCAACGCATCTTGTACGAGGCCTCGCTCAGCCTCCAGCTGGCCGGTCGCCTGGCGGAGGAGCTGTCGGAGAACGGCTATGCCCGCCTCCATGTGGAGATCCACCTGGACATCGGCGCCCACGGCGAGACCAAGGAGCTGATCCGTGAGATCGTCGGCATGGTGACCGGCAGCGGTTTCGGAGCCCGCATCAAGCCCGACTCGTTCGGCGCCTCCAGTGTGGCCGACAAATATACCAAGTAGCTCCGGCACCGTTGACGGATGGGCGGCGTCCGCCTATAATAGCTCGCCTTTGACTACCCGGCCCCCCCGTGGTAGATTTTCAATGTACGCACGGAGAGGGGTGGCGGCAGCGTGGCGGGCCAGAAGGAGATGCTGCAGATCCGCCGTGTCCTGGAGGCGCACCTCGGCGAGCGGGTGAGGGTTCGGGCGAATAAGGGACGCCGCAAGTTCGTCGAGCGCGAGGGCACGCTGGAGAGCACCTACTCGAGCCTTTTCGTGATCCGCCTCCAGGAAGGCATCGAAGGGCGTCATGTCTCCTACACCTACCAGGACATCCTCACCAGCGAGGTGGAGCTTCGCCTCCTGGATCGCGAGGGCGAGCAGCTGCTGGCGCCCTCCGGTGCGGTCTGAGGGCTTCTCGGCCCCGGGCCGGGCGAGGGGATGCGCAGGAGTTTCGCGGTGAACCGGTACCGGCCACTCGTGCGAGTGGCCGGTTTGTTCGTGGGCCAGGCCCCCGCCGCCGTGCTTGACGCGGGGCGGCGGAGCGCCCATCTTCACGTTGGACTCCGGGACGCCGGCCTGCCGGGGCCGGCGGCGGCGGGAGGGGGCGCGGGGTGACGATCCGGCTGGAGGCCAGGGCCAAGCTGAACCTCTCGCTCCACATCGCCGGGCGCGCCGGCGACTTCCACCGCATCACCTCGCTGATGCAGTCGCTCGCCCTGGCCGACCGGCTGGAGTGCGAGGCGGCGGAATCCACCTCCCTGAGCGTGGACGACGAGAGCCTGGCCAACGGGGCCAACCTGGTCTGGAGGGCGCTGGCCGAGCTGGAGGCAGAGGTCGGTCGCCCGCTGCCCATGGCGGTCCGGCTGGCCAAGCGCATCCCGGTGGCGGCCGGCTTGGGCGGGGCCAGCGCCGACGCCGCCGCCGTGCTGCGAGCCGCGGAGCTTCTCTACGGGCTGGAGCTGGAGGCCGGGCGGCGGCTGGCGGTGGCGCGGCGCGTCGGTTCCGACGTACCCTTCGCCCTGCGGGGCGGGACCGCGTTCGTGGCGGGAACGGGCGAGGAAGTGGTCCCGCTGGCCTTCCTGGGCGACCTGGAGGTGCTCCTGGCGGTTCCGGAGCCGCCGCTGCTCACCCGGGAGGTCTACGCCGCCTGGGACGAGCTGGCGGCGGCCGACCCCGGGCTGCGGCACGACGACCCCCACGGAGCCTTGGGCGCCCTGCGTCCCGGGCGGGCGGAGAGCCTGGCCCGGCTGATCCACAACGACCTCCTGGAACCGGCGGCGCGCCGCGCGCCCCGCATCCGCGCGATCCTCGAGTCCTGGCGCCGGGTGACGCCGCTTTGCGGCATGAGCGGCAGCGGGCCGACACTCTTCGCCCTGCCTGCCGGCGACGCGGAACGGGAGGAGCTGGAGCGCCTGGCGCGGCGGCAGGGCGCGCGGCTCTTCCGCAGCCGGTTCGCCCCCTCCGGCCTGGCCGTCCTCCCGGCGGGGAGGAGCGGCCAGGCCGCGGCGGCGAGCCCGTCCAAAGGGTGAAAGGGTGAAGCGGTTGGTTCACGCGATCGTCCTGGCCGGTGGCGCCAATACGGGGCCGTTGCGCGAGGTGGCCGACGTCGCCTTCGAAGCCGAGATACCGCTGGCCGGCAAGGCCATGGCCGTCTGGGTGGTGGAGGCGCTCCGCCAGTCGGAGTGGGTGGAGGGGATCCGGGTGATGGGGCCGCCCGCTCTGGCGCCCGCGCTGGAGGGGCTGGCGGAGCTGCGGGAACCGGGGACCACATTCGCCGGCACCATACTCCGCTCCCTGGAGGGCCTGGAGAGCCGGGAGCGGCTGCTCTTTGCCACCGCCGACATCCCGCTGGTGACGGGGCCCATGATCGACCGCTTCATCTCCGCCGCCGTGGAGGCGGGCGCCGACCTGGCGGCTCCCGTGGTACTGCGCCAGGTCTGCGAGCGGGCCTATCCGGGGGTCCACCGCACCTACGTCCGCCTGCGCGAGGGCGCGGTCACGATGGGGAATCTCTTCCTGGCGCGACCGCAGGTGATGCCGCGGGTGATCGAAGGCGTGCAGCGCCTCTACGACGCCCGCAAGAACCCTCTCCGCCTGGCCGCACTCTTCGGACCAGGCATGATCTTCCGCCTGCTCACCCGCTCCGCCAGCCTGGCCGAGCTGGAAGCCTACTTTTCGCGGCGGCTGGGGGGTGCCCGAGGGGTGGCGGTCGTCTCGCCCGACCCGGAGATCGGCATCGACGTCGACAAGGTGTCGGACTGGAGGCTGGCCGAGGAGAGGCTGGCGGGGAGGAGGCCGGCTTGAGCGGAGAGGACGGGGGGCGGGGCCTGGCGCACCCGCGGCGCAGCCGTCGGCTGGTGGCCCTGACCTGGAGCTTCCTGGAACGACCCTCCCGGCTGATCTCGCTCTCGCGCCTGGGCGAGGAGCTGGGCGTGGCCAAATCGTCGCTCAGCGAGGACGCCGCCATCATCGACGCGACGCTCGCCTCGCTGGGCATCGGCCGCCTGGAGACGGTGGCCGGGGCGGCCGGCGGCCTCCGCCTGCGCCCGGAGTTGTCGCCCGCGCTGGAGCGGGTGTGGCTGGACGAGCTGGCGCGACGCCTGGCCGATCCCGAGCGGATCCTGCCGGGCGGCTATCTCTACATGAGCGACATCATCTTCGATCCCCTGTGGGCCGGACGGATCGGCTGGATGCTGGCCAGCCGCTTCCGGGAGGCGGGGGCGGACCGCGTGGTGACCGTCGAGACCAAGGGCATCCCGCTGGGGCTGATGACGGCGCGGGCGCTGGACCTGCCCCTGGTGGTCATCCGGCACGGCTCGCGGGTCAGCGAGGGCTCCTCGGTCAGCGTCAACTACCTGTCGGGTTCGGGGCCGCGCATCCAGACCATGTCCCTGGCGCGGCGGGCGCTGGCGGGAGCGCGCAGGGCGCTGGTGGTGGACGACTTCCTGCGCGGGGGCGGGACGGCGCTGGGGGTCCGGCAACTGCTGCGCGAGTTCGACTGCGAGGTGGCCGGCCTGGGGGTACTGGCGGCCGCGCGGGAGCCGCGGGAGAAGCGGGTGGAGGAGTTCGTGGCGCTGATCGAGGTGGAGCGGGTCGACGAGGCGGCGAGGCGCGTGGAGCTCCGCCCTCTGGCAGCCACAGGGACGGGAGGCGGAAGAGAGCGTGGAGAGGGATGAGGCGAGCGTCCTGGAGCCGACGCCGGAGCTGGTCCGCGAGGTGGCCCGCAGGCTGGCGGGCGTGGCCGAGCGGACGCCGCTCTTGCGCTCGGTGACGCTCTCCGAGCGGTACGGGATGGAGGTCTTTCTCAAGGCGGAGAACCTGCAGCGGACGGGCTCCTTCAAAGTCCGCGGCGCCTACGCCCGCATGAGCGAGCTGGCGCCGGGCGAACGGCGGCGGGGGGTGGTGGCCGCCTCGGCCGGCAACCACGCCCAGGGCGTCGCCTTCGCAGCCCAGGCGCTGGGCGTCCCGGCCACCATCGTCATGCCCGTGGACGCGCCCATCACCAAGCGCTCCGCCACCGAGCGGTACGGGGCGCGGGTCGTCCTCTACGGCGAGAGCTTCGACGAGGCCTTCACCTGGGCGGTCCAGGTGGCGGAAAGCCAGGGTGCCACCCTGATCCACGCCTTCGACGACCCCTGGGTGATCGCGGGACAGGGGACGGTGGGGCTGGAGATCGCGGAGCAGCTGCCGGAGGCGGACACCGTGCTGGTGCCCATTGGCGGCGGCGGCCTGGCGGCGGGTGTCGCCCTGGCCCTGAAGGAGGTCAGACCCTCCGTTCGCATCGTTGGCGTCCAGTCGGCCAGCGTTCCCGCCGCCTACGACGCCCTGCGACGGCGGCGCAGCGGAGGGCCGGAGGCGGCTCCGCCCCCGGCCGCGGGCCATCCGCCGACGCTGGCCGACGGGCTTGCGGTGAAGCGGCCCAGCGAGCGGACGCTCTCCATCCTGGAGCGCTTCCTGGACGACGTGGTGCTGGTGGGCGAAGAGGAGATCGCGCGGGCGATCCTCCACTACCTGGAACGTGAGCGCCTGGTGGTGGAGGGGGCGGGCGCCGTGACGCTGGCCGCGCTGGCGGCCCACGAGCGCCTGCGCAGCGGCGCCCGCCGGGTGGTGCTGCTGGTCAGCGGGGGGAACATCGACGTCAACCGCATCGCCCGCATCATCGACCGCGGCCTCTACGAGGAGGGGCGCGTGGTCCGCTGGAGCGCCCTCCTCGACGACCGGCCGGGGGCGCTGGAGCAGTTCCTGCACGTCATCGCCGAGTCCGGCGCCAACGTGCTGGACGTGGTCCACGACCGGCTGGACGCGCGCATCCCGGTGGGGCGGACGCGCGTGACGGTGACGCTGGAGGTGCGCGACGCCGCCCACGGTGCCGAGATCCACGGCCGGGTGACGGCCGCCGGCTACGACGTGACGGGCTGAGCGCCGGCGGGGAGGCGGGGCGATGGGCCTCGGGCTTGGGCTGCTGGTGGCGGGCGTCCTCTTTCTGCTGGCCGTGCGCTTTCTGGCCGGCCTGCTCTCCTGGGTGGTCCGCATCCTGGTGGTGCTGGCGGCCCTCCTCTTCGCCGTCCAGGCGCTGCGCCGCGGACTGGAAGGAAATGGAATTCCCCTGTCGAACCCCTCCGCAGCGGGGGAGGCCTGGCGAAGCCGGGAGGAAGCCCCCGAACGGGGAGGGATCGCGGTGGAAGTGACCGAGGTGCGCATCCGCAGGCTGGCCGGGCAGGGGAGAGTGCGGGGCAGCGCCAGCGTCACCTTCGACGACGCCTTCGTCGTCCACGACATCCGCGTGGTGGAAGGCGAGCACGGCCTCTTCATCGCCATGCCGAGCCGTCGCACGCCGGCCGGGCAGTATCTGGACGTGGCGCATCCCATAACCGCCAGCATGCGCGAGCGGATCCAGGGCGCGGTCCTGGCCGCCTTTCAGGCCGGGGAGGAGGCGGGGGAGCCCCGGGAGGAGACGGCCTGAGGGGCGTGGGAGGCCGCTACGCGCGCTTCCGCGGCTCGCCGGACGGCCCTGGTCGAGCTGTGTATAATGGCGCGGGCCGCCGCTCGGACGGGCCGGGCGGCGGAAGGCCCCTCTGTGGCCGGAAGCCCGCCGAGGTGCCGGAGGCCGCCTCCGGCAGCCCCGGCGGGCGTCGCGGCGACGGGCCCTCCCGCCTGGTGGCTGCCGGACGCCTCTTCGCCGCGCTTGCTGCCGGATGTCGCCTCTCCTCCCGCCTCCCTACCGGGGTGCGCGCAGGACGGCGGCGGGCCGTCCGCAGGCGGCTGGCGCCTGCCGACGGGGCCGGTGCGCCGGGAGATCCGGCCCGTCGGCCCCTTTCCAGGCCGGCGGACGTCTCTCTCCGCTCCATCGGGGCGCGGAAGAGTTCTAATGTGAACGGAGAGCAACGGGCGGGAACCCGCGGCCGCCGCGGGGACCGACGAGTCCAGCGGACGGGGGCGGAGACGGGTGGATCGGATGGTGGCGGTCATCCTGGCCGCCGGCCAGGGGAAGCGGATGAAGTCGGCGCAGCCCAAGGTGATGCAGCCGCTGCTGGGCCTGCCCATGATCGAGTACGCCGTCCGCGCGGCGGAGCGCGCGGGCGCGGAGCAGGTGCTGGTGGTGGTGCCGCCGGAGGGGGAGGCCATCCAGGCCTACCTGGGAGAGCGCTGCACCTACGTGGTTCAGCCGGAGCCCCGCGGCACGGGCGACGCGCTGCGGCAGGTGGAGCCGCTCCTGCCGCAGGGGGCCACGCTCTGGGTCCTCTACGGGGACATGCCGCGGCTCGAGCCGGCCCTCCTGGAGGCGGTGCGCGCGGAGCACCGGCGCACGCGCGCGACGGCCACGCTGACCAGCATGGAACCGGCGGACCCGCACGGGTACGGGCGCATCGTTCGCTCGGCGGAAGGGGACTTCCTGGCGGTGGTGGAGGAGGCGGACGCGGACGAGCGGACCCGTTCGATCCGCGAGGTCAACGCCGGCCTCTACGTCTTCGAGAGCGGGCCGCTCTTCCGGGCGCTGGGCGAGGTGGAGCCGCGGAACGCCCAGGGCGAGTACTACCTGGTGGACGCGCTGCCGCGCATCCGGCAGGCGGGCGGGCGCGTGGAGGTCTGGCGGGCGGGCCGGCGCGAAGAGTTCGAGGGCGTCAACGACCGGCGTCAGCTGGCCGAGGCGGAGAGGTGGCTGCGCCGACGCATCGCGGACTCCTGGATGGAGCGGGGGGTCACCGTCGTCGACCCGGAGAGCACCTGGATCGGCCCCGACGTGGAGATCGGGCCGGACGCCCGCATCGAACCCATGTGCTGGCTCCTGGGCAGGAGCCGGGTGGGCGCGGGCGCGCGCGTCGGCCCCGGCGTCCACCTGGTGGAGAGCGAGGTGGGCGCGGGTGCGCAGGTCTTCTTCTCGGTGGTGGAGTCGAGCCGGATCGGCCCCGGCGCGCAGGTGGGCCCCTTTGCGCACCTGCGGCCGGGGAGCGAGCTGGCCGAGGGCGCGCTGGTCGGCAACTTCGCCGAGGTGAAAAACAGCCGCGTCGGGCCGGGTACCAAGATCCACCACCACAGCTACATCGGCGACGCGCGGCTGGGCGCGGGGGTCAACATCGGCGCCGGCGTCGTCACGGTCAACTACGACGGGCGGAAGAAGCATGTGACCGAGATCGGCGACGGTGCCTTCATCGGCTGCAACGCCAACCTCGTCGCGCCCCTCCACGTGGGCGAGCACGCCTACGTGGCGGCCGGCTCGACGCTGACCCGGGACGTGCCGCCCTGGGCGCTGGCCATCGCCCGGGAGCGGCAGACGAACAAGGCGGAGTGGGCGCGCCGGCGCGCGGACGACGCCGGCTCCGGGGAGGAGTCGCGGTGAACCACCACGAGGAAGCCGAGGACCGGCCTTTCAGCGGCCTGAAGATCTTCTCGGGATCGGCCAACCCGCGGCTGGCTCAGGAGATCTGCGACCACCTGAAGGTGCCCCTGGGCCAGGTCGACGTGGGGCGCTTCTCCAACGGGGAGATCCGCGTCTCCATCGGCGAGAACGTGCGCGGCATCGACGTCTTCGTCGTCCAGCCGACGAGCCAGCCCGTCAACGACAACCTGATGGAGCTCCTGATCATGATCGACGCCCTCCGCCGCGCCTCCGCGGGCCGCATCACGGCGGTCGTCCCCTTTTACGGCTACGCCCGCCAGGACCGGAAGACGCGCGGTCGGGAGCCCATCACGGCCAAGCTGGTGGCCAACCTGATCACCGTCGCGGGGGCGAACCGGGTGCTGACGGTCGACCTCCACGCCGGCCAGATCCAGGGCTTTTTCGACGTTCCGGTGGACAACCTGTCGGGCGTCCCTCTCCTCGCGCAGTATCTGCGTCAACGGGGCTTCGACCGGCAGACCGTAGTCGTCTCCCCGGACGCCGGCGGCGTCCCGCGCGCCCGGGACATGGCCGACCGCCTCGGCGTCGGCCTGGCCATCCTGGACAAGCGCCGGCCGGAGCCCAACGTGGCCGAGGTGACGCACGTCATCGGCGACGTGGAGGGGCGCGACGCCATCATCGTCGACGACATGATCGACACCGCCGGCACCGTGCGCGAGGGGAGCCTGGAGCTGAAGCGCCGGGGAGCGCGGCGCGTCATCGCCTGTGCCACCCACCCGGTCTTCTCCGGCAACGCCTGGGAGAACCTGCGCGAGGCGGGCTTGGAGGAGGTGGTGGTGACCAACACCATCGCCCAGCCCGAGCGAAGCGAGATCGACGGGAAGCTGACCGTCCTCTCCACCGGGCCCTTGCTGGCGGAGGCGATCCGGCGCATCCACAGCGACATGTCCGTCAGCGCCCTGTTCAACGAGCCGCTGGACATGCTGTAAGCTTGGTTTCCGCGGGCGTCCGGGCGGCTCCTGGCGCGCCGGCCGGGCCAGCGGCATAGGAGAAACGGAGGGTCGGTATCTTGGAGCGTCCCGTGTTGCATGCGAGACGGCGACTCGCCGGGCATCCCAACCGCGAGAGGCGGGAGGGGTGGCTGCCCGCGGTCGTCTACGGAGAGGGCGGGAGCGAGGCGATCGCCGTCCCCCGGCGCGAGTTCGACGAGCTGGTGGCGGCGGGCGGCGTGCGCGGCCTTCTGGACCTGGACCTGGAAGGAAGCCTCTCACCCGCCATGGTGGCGGAGGTGCAGCGGCATCCCGTCAGCGGCCAGCCGCTCCACCTCGACCTCCACCGCGTCGCCCTCGACCGGCCGGTCCGGGCGGACGTACCCCTGGTGGTGGTGGGCGAGGAGGAGCTCCAGAAGCGGCACGGCATCGTAGAGCGCCTGCTGGACGAACTGGAGGTGGAGGCGCTCCCGGCCCGGCTTCCGGAGGAGATCCGGGTGGACGTCTCGGCGCTCGAGCCGGGGACGACCCTTACCGCCGGCGATCTGCAGCTGCCCGAGGGCGTGCGCAGGATCACGCCGGCGGAGGAGGCGGTGCTGACCATCGCCCTGCCGCAGGCGGAGGAGGCCGGCGCCACGGGCGGCGAGGCCGCCGAGGGTGAGGGCGCCGCCGGCGGGCAGGGTGGCGCCTGACGCAGGCGGCCGCTGGCTGATCGCCGGCCTCGGCAATCCCGGGCCGGAGTATGCTGCTACCCGGCACAACGCGGGCTTCCGGGTGGTGGAGGAGCTGGCCCGGGCGGAGGCCTCCCGCTGGCGGAGCGAGCGGCAGTACCTCTGGGCGGAGCTGGCCGCGCAGGGCGGCGGGGCGGCCGCCGTGCTGGTCAAGCCGCTCACGTACATGAACCTGAGCGGCCCGGCGGTACGGGCTGCCCTGGCGCGCTGGCGCGTGCCCGTGGAGAGGCTCCTGGTGGTGCACGACGACATGGGCCTGCCGCCGGGGCGCCTGCGCCTGCGCAGGGGAGGCAGCGCTGCGGGGCATCATGGAGTCGAGTCGGTGATCGAGGCCCTGGGGCGCTCCGACTTCGCCCGCCTGCGCGTCGGCATCGGCCACCCGGCGGCGAAGGAGGAGGTCGTCGCCTACGTGCTGGGCGCAGCCGCGGGGGAGGAGCGGGCCGTATTCGAGGAAAGCGTGACGCGGGCGGGCGAGGTGGTCCGCCTGCTGCTCACCCGGGGGCTGGAGCAGGCGATGAACGAGGCCAACCGCTGGCGCGGAAGCGGAGGGATGCGACCGGATTGAACGTCTGGGAGCGGCTCTACCGGGAGTGGCTCGAACGGCCGGAGAGCCCCGGGGTGCTGGACCGGATCCGCAAGGGTCAGCGGGCATGGCTGTGGGGCCTGACGGAGGGCGCCCAGCCGATGACCGTGGCCATGCTGGCGCGCGCCCTGGAAGGGCGTACGCTCCTGGTGGTGGTCTCCAACCTGCGCCAGGCCGAGCAGTTGGCGCGAGACGTGGAGTGGTGGCGCCCGGGCCGGCCGGTGCTGGTCCTGCCGCCCATGGAGGCGACACCCTACCGGTTGACCGCCCGCTCCTGGGATCTCCTCGCGCCTCGCCTCGAGGTGATGACGCAGCTGCTGGAGGGCGAGCCGCCCGTGGTGGTGGCGCCCGTGGACGCGCTGGTGCGGGCGCTGGAGCCGCCTTCGGTCTTCCGCCGGTATCTGCTCCGCCTGCGCCCCGGCGACCGGCTCGAGCCGGACGGGCTGGCCCGGCGGCTGGCCGAGGCGGGGTACGAGCGCCTGGAACGGGTGGATGGCCCGGGCCAGTTCGCCGTCCGCGGCGACATCCTGGACGTGGCCCCGCCCGCGGGCGAGGCGGTGCGGATGGAGTTCTTCGACGATGTGGTCGACTCCCTGCGCGCCCTGGACCTGGAGAGCCAGCGGTCGCTCCACCCGCTGGAGGAGGTGCTGCTCTCGCCCGCCTGGGAGGTGCAGGCGAGCGCCGCGGAGCGCGAGGAGGCGGCCGGGCGCGCCGGCGGACGGCTGGACGAAGCCTCGCGCCAGGAGCTGCTGGGGGCCGGGGACCCGTCGCGCTTCCTGCCGCTGATCCACCCGGTGGTGGGCCTGGAGGCCTATCTGACCCGCGGGGCGATCACGCTGGCGCTGGAGCCCCAGCGGCTGCAGGAGCGGCTGGAGGGCATCCACCGCGAGTGGCGCGAGCGGGTCGCCGGCCTGGTCGAGCAGGGAGCGCTGCTTCCCGGCCAGGAGGCGTTGGTGCTGGAGCCGTCGCGGGTACGTCCGCTCTGGACCGAACGGCCGGGAGCCGACCTCTCCGGGCTGGCCCCGGCCTCGGCGGGCGAGAGCCGGCCCGTGGAGATCCGCTCCCGGGGCGTACCCGTCTTCCGGGGCCAGCTGGCCCTCCTCCAGCAGGAGCTGGAGCGCTGGCGGGCGCGGCGCCAGCGCTGCCTCATCGTCACCGAGGGGTCTGCCCAGCGCCAGGCGCTGGCAGGGGAGCTGCGCAACCTGGGGCTGGAGCCACTGGAGGCGCCGGACGGCCAGTGCGAGCTGCCGGACGGCGCCATCCGCCTGCTGGACGGCTCCCTGGGCGCCGGCTTCGAGCTGCCCGGACTGCGGCTGGTGGTGCTGACGGCCGGCGAGCTGCGCGGTCGCCGGCCCGGCCTCAGGAGAGCGCGGCCGCGCTACGAGTCGGTGGGGCAGGCGCTGGCGCGCTGGGAGGACCTGGCGCCGGGCGACTACGTGGTCCACGTCCAGCACGGGGTCGGGCGCTTCCTGGGCGTGCAGACCATGGAGGTCCAGGGCGTCCACCGCGACTACATGATCCTCGAGTACGAGGGCGGCGACCGCCTCTATGTGCCGACGCAGCAGATCGAGGCGGTCCAGAAGTACGTCGGCTCCGAGGGAAGGGCGCCGCGCCTCTACCGGCTGGGCGGGAACGAGTGGGAGCGCGTCAAGGAGCGGGTGCGCAACTCGGTCCGGGAGATGGCGGACGAGCTGCTGCAGCTCTACGCCGCCCGCCAGGCGGTGGAGGGTCACGCCTTCGCGCCGGATACGACCTGGCAGCGCGAGTTCGAGGAGAGCTTCCCATACGAGGAGACCGAGGACCAGCTGCGCGCCCTCGAGGAGATCAAGCGCGACATGGAGCGCCCCCGCCCCATGGACCGCCTCCTCTGCGGCGACGTGGGCTTCGGCAAGACCGAGGTGGCGCTGCGCGCCGCCTTCAAGGCGGTCATGGACGGCAAGCAAGTGGCACTCCTGGTGCCGACCACCGTGCTGGCGCAGCAGCACCTGGTCACCTTCCGCCGCCGCCTGGCCGGCTTCCCCGTCCGGGTGGAGGCGCTCAGCCGCTTCCGCTCCACAGCCGAGCAGGAAGCGATCCTCACCGCCACCCGGCGCGGCGAGGTGGACATCCTCATCGGCACGCACCGCCTGCTCCAGCCCGACCTCGCCTTCAAGGACCTGGGTCTGGTGATCATCGACGAGGAGCAGCGCTTCGGGGTGGAGCACAAGGAGTTCCTCAAGAAGCTGAAGAGCGCGGTGGACGTGCTCACCCTGACGGCCACGCCCATCCCGCGGACGCTGCACATGTCGCTGGCGGGCATCCGCGACATGAGCGTCATCGAGACCCCGCCCGCGGGCCGCTTCCCGGTGGAGACGTACGTGGTGGAGTACGACGAGGCGCTGATCCGGGAGGCGCTGGAGCGGGAGCTGGCCCGGCGCGGCCAGGTCTACTACGTGCACAACCGCGTCCAGACCATCGACCAGGCCTACGAGCGGGTGCGCCGCCTGGTGCCGGAGGCGCGGGTGCTGGTGGCGCACGGCCAGCTCTCCGACGAGCGGCTGGAGCAGGTGATGAGCGACTTCCTGGAGGGCCGGGCGGACGTCCTCGTCTGCAGTGCCATCATCGAGAACGGGCTCGACATCCCGCGGGTGAACACCCTGATCGTGGAGGAGGCCGACCGCTTCGGCCTCGCCCAGCTCTACCAGATGCGCGGTCGCGTGGGCCGCTCGGACCGGGTCGCCTTCGCCTACTTCACCTACCGGAAGGAGAAGGTGCTGGCCGAGACGGCCCAGAAGCGGCTGGAGGCGCTGAAGGACTTCACCGAGCTGGGCTCGGGCTTCCGCATCGCGCTCAGGGACTTGGAGATCCGGGGGGCGGGCAATATCTTGGGGGCGGAGCAGCACGGCTTCATCGCCTCGGTCGGCTTCGACCTCTACGCCCAGATGCTGGAGGAAGCCGTGCGCGAGCTGCGTGGCGAGCGCTCCGTGCCCGCCACGCGGGCGACCGTGGAGCTGGCGCTGGACGCCTACGTTCCCGACGGCTACGTGCGCGATCCGAGGCAGAAGATCGAACTGTACAAGCGGGTGCAGCGCCTGGAACGGGCGGCGGAGGTCGACGAGCTGCTGGAGGAGCTGGTCGACCGGTTCGGGGAACCGCCGGAGCAGGTCCGGAACCTGCTCGAGCTGGCCCGCCTCCGTATCGCCGCCACAGAGATGGGGATCCTGGCGTTGACCCAGGAACGGCGAGAGCTCCACGTCCAGTTCGCAGGCTTCCTGGAGCACCTTCGGCCGGAGCTGCAGGCGCTGGTCGTTCCGGGAGTGGGGCGCGCCCGGGTCGACGGAGGCGGCCGTGTGGGCTTCCGCATCGCCATCGGCGCCGTCTCGGGGCGCGAGCTGCTGGCGCGCGTCCAGAGGGTGCTGGAAGCGGTGGCGGGGCTGGACGGCCTGCGGCGGTGGAGCCGGCCGCCGGGGACGGAGGCGACGGTCACCTCGGGCTAGCGCGGCGGCGAGGCCCGCCCGCCGCGAGCGGAGGCCCCCCGCCGCATAAACCGTCGAAACGCCCCCGTACACTATCGGTGAGGGCGGTGCGGGAGAGGGGGGTAGACATGAAGGCTACCGGCATCGTCCGACGGATCGACGATCTGGGACGGGTGGTGATCCCCAAGGAGATCCGCCGGACGCTCCGCATCCGCGAGGGCGATCCCCTGGAGATCTTCGTCGACCGCGACGGCGAGGTCATCCTCAAGAAATACTCCCCCATCGGGGAGCTGAGCGACTTTGCGAAGGAGTACGCCGAGTCGCTGCACGAGGTCTCCAGGCACGTGGCCCTGGTCAGCGACCGCGACGTCTTCATCGCGGTGGCTGGCGCGGCCAAGAGGGAGTTCATGGACAAGCGCATCGGCCCCGCCGTGGAACGGGCGATGGCGGAGCGCCAGGTGATCATCGGCCAGAACCAGCAGGAGCCGCTCCTGCCGGCCGACGACGAGGGCAATGCGCACCTGACCGTCTACGCCATCGCGCCTATCGTCGCCCTGGGCGATCCCATCGGGGCGGTCGTCCTCTGTTCGCACGAGGCGGGGGCCTCCATGGGCGAAACCGAGCAGAAGCTGGTGAGCGCGGCTGCCAGTGTGCTGGGCAAGCAGATGGAGCCGTGAGCGCCAGGGGGGTGCGAAGGCCGGGGCGGGACGCCCCGGCCTTCTGGCGCGCTGCGCTTCCTGGGAGGACGGGCAGGAGGGGATGGCCGGCCCGGGTGGAATGAGGGGCGAAGGAGTCCGGGCGCGAAGGAGGGAGCGGTTTGGAGGCCGGGCGGGCGGAGCTGGGCGAGGCCTTCGCGGAGGCGGCGGAGACGGTCCGCCGCCTGCGCGCGCCGGGCGGCTGCCCCTGGGACCGCCGGCAGGATCACCGGAGCCTCCGCCGCTACGCCATCGAGGAGGCCTACGAGCTGGCGGAGGCGGTCGACCGGGGCGAGGCCGGCGCCCTCCTTGACGAGCTGGCGGACCTCCTCCTGCAGGTGCTGCTGCACGCCGCCATCGCGGAAGAGGCGGGCGAGTTCTCGCTGCTGGACCTCCTGCACCACTTCACGCGCAAGCTGATCCGGCGCCATCCCCACGTCTTCGGGGAGGCCGAGCTGCGCACGGCCCGCGAGGTGGAGGCCAACTGGGAGCGTATCAAGCGGGCGGCCTCCGGCGGGGGGCCGGAGTCGGCCCTGGGCCGGCCGCCGCTGGAGCAGCCGGCGCTGGCGGCTGCCCAGGAGCTGGGAGAGCGGGCGGCGGCGGCGGGCTTCGACTGGGATAGCGTCGAGGCCGTCTGGGAGAAGCTGCGCGAGGAGGCCGGCGAGCTGCGGCAGGCCGACGAGCCGGCGACGCGGGAGGAGGAGGCGGGCGATCTCCTCTTCACCGCGGCCCAGCTCTGCCGATGGTACGGGGTGGATGCGGAAGTGGCCCTGGCGCGAGCCAACCGCAAGTTCGTGCACAGGTTTCAGGTCATGGAGGGCCTCTCCGGAGGCGGCCTGACGAATTTCGACGCCCCGGGGTTGGACAGGCTCTGGCAGCAGGCCAAGCGGGGGCTGGCCCGAGGCGGCGGGGAGGCGGAGAGGAGCGATCTCAAGCCGGGCGGCTGACGGATTTGGGAGGAATGTGGGAAACGGGCGCGAATACCGCCTCCGAAAAACTCTGACGGGGGAGCGAATCGACCTTGAACAAGAACGATCTGGTGGCTGCCGTGGCCGATAAGACCGGCCTGACGAAGAAGGATTCCGAGCGCGTGATCAACGCCGTCATCGACGGGATCCAGGAAGCGCTGGCCGGCGGCGAGCGGGTCTCGCTGGTGGGGTTCGGCACCTTCGAGGTCCGGCAGCGCAAGTCGCGCGTGGGCCGGAACCCGCGTACCGGCGAGACCATCCAGATCCCCGGCAACGCGGTGCCCACCTTCAAGGCCGGCAAGACGCTCCGCGAGATGGTCACCAAGCGCTGAAGGCGCCGGACCGGAAAGCGAAGAGGCGGCAGGCGGGCCGGAGGGCCCGCCTGTTTCTTGCCGGACGGGGGTGGTGGCGTTGCGCCTCGACAAGTGGCTCAAGGAGAGCCGCCTCGTCAAGCGGAGGGCGGTGGCCCAGGAGCTTTGCCGGGCGGGGCGGGCATGGCTGAACGGACGCCCGGCCAAGCCGGGAAGCGAGGTGCGCGAGGGGGACCGCCTGCGTCTCCTGCTGGGAGGACGGCTCCTGGAGGTGACCGTCCTGGAGGGCGAGCCCCGTCCCGGGAATGCCCAGCCGGTCTTCCGTCTCGAGGAGGAGCGGCAGCCCCCTCCGGGCGAGGCGGGCTGAGGAGCGTGCTTGCGCCCGTCTGTCCGACATAGGATGCAACGATCACGCCCGGACGGGGGTGCGGGCATGGAGAGGACGGAGCAGGGCCGGCACGAACTCCACCTGGTGGACCGGAGCAGCCTGCGCGTCGTCGGGGTCCAGAACGTGGAGAACTTCGACGAGAACCAGGCGCTCCTCGCCACGCCCCTCGGTCTGCTCTACATCCGCGGGAGCAACCTGCACATCCGCCAGCTCGACCTCGACGCCAGCGAGTTCGCCATCGAGGGCGAGATCGCGGCCCTGGAGTACCGCGAGTCGCGGGCCCTGCGGCACCGCGGCCGGGGCCTGCTACAGCGCATGACACGGTGAGCGGCCGTGCCGTCTCCCGCTTCCCCGGCGGCGCTGGGCGGCCAGGTCTACGTCTTCTTTCTCGCGCTGCTCGCGGGTGACGCCGTCGGTCTGCTCTATGACCTTTTCCGCGCCACGCTGCGCCCGGCCCGGAAGCGCGGCTGGGGCGACCTGCTCGACCTGCTCTTCTGGCTGCCCGCCTCCCTCCTCCTGGCGACCGCCATGGTCCTGGGCAACTGGCTCGAGTTCCGGTTCTATCCCCTGCTGGGTGTGGGCGCCGGCCTGGTTCTCTACTTCACCCTCGCCAGCCCGGCCGTCTACGGCTCGCTCCTCGCCCTTCGCCGAGCGACCGGAGCGGGGGCGCGGCGCGTCGTCCTGGGTGGGCGGCGTCGCCTCTCCCCGGTCGCCCGGCGGGTGGGGGCCGGGCTTCGCCGTCTCACCACCGCCCTGCGGCGGCCTCTCTCCCGGGCCAAGCGGCGCCGGCTGGGGCGCCTGCGGCGCCTGGTACGTCTCGGCCGCCTGCGTCGCCTGCGTCGCCGGCCACCGCGCAGGCGCTGACCGATCCCCCGAACGGCCCGCCCCGCCGGTTCTCCTCCACGCAGCCCGTCGTCTCCCTGCCCGGTGCCGTCGGGCACCCGGGCCGGCGGCTCGGCCCGCGGGACGGGAAGGCGCGGCCCGGCAGGGATCGGGCCGCCGCTCGCGAATGGCACCATGTACACAGCTTGTACTAACTTTGTACACAGACTTCTCCACAGCTGTGTACAAGCGGCCCGGGAGGCTGTGGGGTGCGGATCGAGATCCGCGGCGTGGAGCGTCTCAGCTTTCGGGAGCGCCAGGTGGTGACGCTGAAGGAGATGGGCCGTTCGACGGAGGAGATCGCGGCCACCCTCTCCCTGGCGCCCGCCACCGTCTCGACGCTGCTCAACCGCGCCCGCAGCAAGGGCTACCAGGTCGTGATCGTGCTCGAGGGCGACCCGCTTGGCCTCTCCGCTGCGGAGGGAGCCGGGAGCGAGGCGGAGCCGTAGGGTGAGGTGAGGCTCGATGGATGCCGCCTGGGAAGAGGCGCAGGAGCCGGTGCGGGGAGCGGGGGCGGTCGTCCCGGCCGAACGGGGCGGGCTCCCGCGCCCTCTTCGCGCGCCCCGGGAGCGGGAGCGGCCGCGCATACGCCTGGCGCGGCCGGAGCGGCTCCTGGCGGTGGTCGTGGGGAGCGCCCTCCTGGCGCAGATCGGGTGGTCGGGCCTCCGGCTCCTTGAGGCCCAGAGGCAGCTGGCCACGGCCCAGGCGATGATCGCCGAGCAGGAGGCGGCCAACCGGGCGCTGGACCGGCAGGCGGCGGAACGCCAGAGCCTCGCCTACGTGGAGCGGATGGCCAGGAGCGAGTTCGGGCTCGCCCGGCCCGGCGAGACCGTCTACCGCATGACGGGGAGGCAGGGCGGCGGCGACGTGGGGGCCTCCGGCGCGGGGGGCGGACCGTCGCTCCCGGGGGACGCTTCCTCGCTGGGGTCGGCGCTGGGGGCCGTCCTGGCCCGCTGAGCGCACCCCGGCGCCTTTTGACCCCCGCCGGCGGCTAGGCTAGAATCGGTGCAAAAGGAGCTGGAGGAGGAGAGCCGACCGCATGGCGTTGGAAGTCGGCAGCGTGGTGGAGGGCGTCGTAACGGGCGTGACCAATTTCGGCGCCTTTGTCCAATTGCCGACCGGGGAGACGGGCCTCGTCCACATCTCGGAAGTCTCGGACGAATACGTCGAGAACATCGAGGACTTCGTGAAGAAAGAAGACCACGTGCGGGTCAAGGTGCTCTCCATCGACCCCGTGGCCAAGCGGATCGGTCTCTCCATCCGGCAGGCGCAGGAGGGCTGGAAGCCGAAGCCCAAGGGCGGACGGCGGGGAGGACCCCGCCGGGGACCCCAGAGCTTCGAGGAGAAACTGGCCCGGTTCATGAAGGAGAGCGAGGAACGGCAGCGGGACGCCCGGAAGCGCGCCGAGGGGAAGCGTGGCGGGCGCGGTCACTGAGCGGACCTGATCCTGCCGCCGGGATGCTGGAAGAGGCAGACAGGGGCGACTTAAAATCGCTTGCCCGAGAGGGCGTGGGGGTTCGAGGCCCCCTCCCGGCACCAAATTTCGCCCGCGGCGTTCGCCGCGGGCCTTTTTGTCGGCGGCTCCGGCGGCGAGGGGGCGGGCGCATAGGCCATCGTCCGCGGGGAAGACTGGAAGCGGTCACGAGATGCGGCAGCGGCGGCGGGTGACGCCAGCCCGACGTCGCTCCGGTGTGGGGGGATGTTGCTTGGCGATCACGTACACCGAGAGCTGGTGGCTGGAGGAGTGTGCCAAGGCCGAGGAGGAGGCTGCCAGGAAGTACCTCGCCTACAGCGAGCTGGCCACCGACGTGGAGCTGAAGCGCGTCTGCGACGACCTGGCGAGCATGCACCGGCACCACTTGGACATGTTGGCCTCGGCGGTCACCACCATGATGTGAGATCCCGGCGGGCGAGGTGAGAGGAATGCCAGCGCTTCCCATCGGCGACAAGGAGATCGCCAGCGACGTCATCATGACCGAGAAGCGGACCGCCGAGATGCTGCTCTCGGCCACCCTCGAGGCGATGCCGGGGCGCGTCCGCAGCGAGCTGCAACGGGTGACGGACGAGACGGTGCGCGCGGCCGAGCACATCTTCAATTACATGAACCGGCACAACTGGTACAATCCGCGGAACGCCGACCCCCAGACCGTCGCCTGGTTCCGCAGCGCCCTCGACCGCATGCGCAGCGACCTGGGCAGCGTCTGGGCGAGCCGGGCCGGCCGCTTCGCCGGCGTGCCCGCCGGGCCGGGCCCCATCGGCGACGGCGGCTGGGGAGCGCCCGCGCCGCAACCGTGGGGCCGGCCGGACGTCCGCTCGGGCGAGCCGGCGCCGGCGGCCGGGCCGGGTTACGGCTGGAACGAGCCGGGCGGCTTCCGCCCCGGTGGCGCAGGCAGCTGACCGGGTAGCCCGCGGGGCGCGACGGGGGCCGGCGGCGGTCCCCCGGCCGCCCTCGGCCCCCCTGTGCAACCGGTGAAGGGAGGGAAGGGCGGCGCTGCCAGGGAACTTCCTTGTGGGCGGCCGGCCGCCGACGGGGCGGACCGGGCCGCGCGGGGAGGGGGGCTCGGGGACGAACCGGGAAGACGGACGGGAAGAGGCGCGCCGCGAGCTGGAGGAGCTGGCGGCGCGCGTCATCGACCACCAGCTGGACTGGACGCCCGCCATGGCCACCGATCTGGGGATCCACGACCGCGACGACCGCCTCGGCGACTTCCGCCGCGAGGCCGTCGCGGAGGCGGCGCGCAAGACGCGCCAGCTCCTCCACCAGCTGGAGGCCTTCGACCCCGCCGGGCTGGAGCCCCGGGAGCGAGCCGACTGGCAGACGCTGCGCATGGCGCTGGAGAGCCTCCGCCTCCAGCTGGAAGAGGAGCGGCCCTGGGCCACGGATCCCTCGTTCCCCATGGAGATGGCCGCCTGGTCCGTGCTCGGACTGGCGCGGCGCGACTTCGCCACGCCGGAGAGACGGCTCGCCGCCCTGGTGGCGCGCGAGGAGGCGATGCCGGCGCTTTTCGAAGCGGCGCAGGACCAGCTGGAGAACCCGCCCCAGGTGCGGGCGCGCATCGCCCTGGAGCAGCTGCCGGCCACCACGGCCTTCTTCGAGCGCGACCTCCCCGCCGCCTTCCGGGGGGTGGGCGACGCGGCGCTGCGCTCCCGTTTCGAGGAAGCCAATCGCCGCGTGGTCGACGCCTTCCGCCGCTACACCGCCTGGGTACAGGAGGAGCTCCTTCCGCGGGCGCACGGCAGCTTCGCCCTGGGCGAGCAGCTCTTTCGGGCCAAGCTGCGCTGGGAGGAGGGGGTGGAGGAGCCGCTGGAGCTCCTGGAGCGGCGCGGCCGCGAGGAGCTGCGCCGGCTGCAGGAGCTCTTCCGCGAGGCCGCCGGGCGCATCGACCCGGGCCGCGACCCGCTGGAGGTGTTGCACGAGCAGGCCCGCCAGCACCCGGCCGCCGGCGAGGTGCTGGACTTCACGCGCGGGCTCCTGGCGGGGCTCCGCCGCTTCTGCGAGGAGCGGCAGATCGTCACCATCCCCAGCCCCGTCGACCCGGCGGTGGTGGAGACGCCTCCCTTCATGCGCTCCACCACCCTCGCCTCCATCGATCCCCCCGGCCCCTTCGAGCGGGAGTCCGACCGGGCCTTCTTCCAGGTGACGCTCCCCGACCCGCGCTGGAGCGCCGAGGAGCAGGAGCAGCACCTGGGGACGCTCAACCGCTACACCGCCGAGATCATCGCCGTCCACGAGGTCTTCCCGGGCCACTACGTGCAGTTCCTCCACCTGCCGGCCTCGTCGAGTCGCGTGCGCAAGGTCTTCGGAGCCACCACCTTCACCGAGGGATGGGCGCACTACACCGAGGAGATGATGCTGGACGAGGGGCTGGGCGAAGGCGACCCGCGCCTTCGCCTGAGCCAGGCCATGGAGGCGCTGGAGCGGGCGGGCCGCTACCTGGTGGCCATCGGCCTGCACGTGGGCGGCATGCGCTTCGAGGAGGCGGTCGACCTCTTCCGCAGCGAGTGTCACATGCAGCCGGTGGCCGCACGTCGCGAAGCGTTGCGAGGCACGACCGACGCCATGTACCTCGCCTATACCCTGGGCAAGTTGGAGATCCTCGAGCTGCGCGAGGCCTGGCGGAGGAGGCGGCGGCAGGAGGGCCTCTCCGCCGACCTGCGCACCTTCCACGACCAGCTCCTGGCCCATGGGGCGCCGGCGCTGCCCGTTCTGCGCGAGCTGCTCCTGCCGGCGGGGGCGGCGGGTGCGGAAGGCTGAGAGAACCGGGCTCCCACCCGCAGGGTCCGCCGGCCTGGGAGCCGGGTGTCGCGCCCGTCGGCCGTCGGTCCCGCCTCTCACCCGAACCTGCTAGGCTAGGGAACGGTTTCGAACTCGCGCCGAACGCAGGAGGGTGAGCGCGTGACCCATCTCTTCCGTCCCTTCCGGATGCGCGGCCTCGAGCTGCGCAACCGCATCGTCATGTCCCCCATGTGCCAGTACATGGCCGCCGAGGACGGGCTTGCCCGCGACTGGCACCTGGTCCACTACGGTAGCCGGGCGGCCTACGGGCCCGGCCTGATCGTGCTCGAGGCGACCGCCGTGGAGGCGCGGGGGAGGATCACCGAGCACGACCTCGGGCTCTGGAGCGACGAGCAGGTGGGACCGCTCCGCCGGATCGTCGACTTCCTCCACGCCCAGGGCGTGGCGGCGGGCGTCCAGCTCGCCCACGCCGGCAGGAAGGGCCGCGCCCGCGGGGAGCGGATCATCGGGCCGACCGCGGAGCCTTTCCGGCCGGGCGATCCCGTCCCCGTGGCGATGGACGCCCGGACGCTGGCCGAGGTGGTGACCCGCTTCGCCGAGGCGGCGCGGCGGGCGCTCCGCGCCGGTTTCGACTGGATCGAGATCCATGCCGCCCACGGCTACCTTCTCCACGAGTTCCTCTCGCCGCTGGTCAACCGGCGCGAGGACGCCTACGGCGGTTCGGAGGAGGGGCGGCTCCGCCTCGCCCGCGAGGTGGTGCGCGCGGTCCGCAGCGAGGTGGGAAGCGAGTTCCCCCTGGCCGTCCGCCTCTCCGCCAGCGACTACGCCCCCGGCGGGCTGGACGCGGCGGAGACGGTGCGCATCGCGCGTGCGCTCCACGAGGAGGGCGCCGACCTGTTCGACTGCTCCTCGGGGGGAGCGGTCCCGCTCCAACCGGAGGAGTACCCCGGATACCAGCTGGAGGCGGCCATGCGCGTGCGGCGGGAGCTGTCGCTTCCGGTGGCCGCGGTGGGCCGCGTCACCGAGCCGGAATTCGCCGAGGCCATCGTGGCCAACGGCTGGGCCGACCTGGTGGTGCTGGGGCGCGAGCTGCTCCGCCACCCCAGCTGGCCGCAGGAGGCCGCCCTCCGCCTGGGCGTGTTGCCGGAGCCGCCGCACCCGTACGAGCGCGCCTACCGGGCCTGGGAGCACGGCCAGAGGCACGTGGGCGCCGGCCAAGCGCTGGAAGCGCCGCGCTGAGCTACTCGCGGACCAGCTTCCATGGACCCTGCCAGAAGCCTTGGCGATCCCAGCCGTAGGCCTGGCGGTAGACGGCGCCGCAGCGGGGACAGACCGCCTGGCGCTGGCCGTGGCCGGGGGTGGGGGGGAGCGGCTCCACGGGGAAGGCTTCCTGGCAGAGGAGACAGCGGAGCGACTCGGCCGGTCCCCGGCGGCGGCGCCAGATGCGACCCAGGAAGCCCGACACGCCTCCATCACCCCCCACTGAGCCTACCCCAGGACGGGGGCGATCCGGTTGACCCCCCGCCGGCGTCGTCGTACATCAAAGGCGGTGACGGCGGAAACCATCTTTGACCGGCGGGCTTCCGGCCGGCCGCGGGGCGCGGCGGCCGTCCCGCCCCGAGACGGGAAGGAAGGATCGCCCATGTTCGAAGATCGTCCGCTTCCCAGGCGCTGGCGGGCCCGCAGGATGTGGAGCTCCTTCGATGAGCTGGAGAGGATGCGGGACGAGCTGATGCGCCTCTTCGAGGAGCCGGCGCTGGCCTGGACGCGGCTCTGGGGCCCGCGCAGCGACGTCTACGAGAGCGGCGACGAGCTGGTGGTCAAGGTGGAGCTGCCGGGCGTCGACCCCAAGAACCTGGACGTCCGGGTCTACGAGGACCGGGTGGTGATCCGCGGCAGCAGCGAGGAGGAGACGACGGTGGAGGAGGGCCAGTTCTACCGGCGCGAACGCCGCCAGGGCAGCTTCCACCGCGTCATCCCCCTGGAGGTGGCGGTGGTGCCGGAGAAGGCGCGGGCCACCTTCCGCCACGGGCTTCTGGAGCTGCACATCCCGCGGGCGGAACGGGAGGACGACGGGCACCGGGTGCCCATCGAGTAGGTCGCCCGGCGCCGGGGGCGCAGGGCGGGCGAGCGGGGCGGCGGGGCCGGCCGGGGCCTCCGCCGCCCCGCCGTTTCGTGGCCCTGGAGGAGCGCGGCCACGCGGCGCGAAAATGGTCCGGCAAGTTTCCGGCGGCTCCGGAGCGGCGGGGAGGGACGGGGTGACCAGCGGCTCGGAGGACTACCTCAAGGCCATCTACATCCTGGAGGACGAGGGCGTCCATGTGATCGCGGCCCGTGTCGCCGACTTCCTGGGGCTCTCGGCGCCGGCGGTGAGCGAGGCGCTCCACCGGCTGGAACGCGAGGGCTTTGTCCGGGTGGGCGGCGACCGGCGCATCGAGCTGACCGAGCGCGGCCGGCGCGAAGCCGAGCGGGTCGTGCGCCGCCACCGGCTGGTGGAGCGCTGGCTGACCGACCGGCTGGGCCTGGACTGGGCGACCGCCGACGAGGAGGCGGGGGCGCTGGAGCACGCCGTCTCGCCGGTGGTGGAGGCGGCGCTCGACCGCCACCTGGGCTCGCCGGCCACCTGCCCGCACGGGAACCCCATCCCCGGCAACGCGCCGCGCGCGCGGGAGCGGGGGGCGCCCCTCAGCGAGGCGGCGCCCGGCCGGCTGCGCGTGGAACGGATCCGCGAGCGCGCGGAAGAGATCCGGCCGCTTCTGGAGTACCTTGGGGCGCTGGGGCTGGTGCCCGGCGCCGAGCTGGAGCTGCTCACCTCGGATCCCTACCAGGGCTGCGTCATCCGCCGGGGCGACCAGGTATACACGCTGACCGAGGCGACGGCGGCCGAGGTCTGGGTGGTGCCGGCGCCCGCCGGGCGGGGCGCGACGGGGCGGGCGGCCGGGACGGCGGCAGCGGACGACTCCTCGAGGGAGGCGGAGAGGCGGCGATGAGGGGTACGGGGGTGACGGGGCGCCAGGAGCGGCTGGCACGCCGCGCCCTGGCGCAGGAGCTGCCCGGCGCCGCCCTTCCGGGCGGCGAAGGGGTCTCCGGCGACCGGATCAGCCTGGGCTGGGGATACCCGGATCCGGCCACCTTCCCGGTGGCGGAGCTGGAGGCCGCCCTGCGGCAGGCGCTGGCCGCCGAACCGGACCGGCTGCTGCAGTACGGGGGAGGGAGCGCCCCGTCGCGCGCGCGGCGGGCGCTGGCGGAGCTCCTCGGCCGGCGCGGGCTGGCGGTGGAGCCGGAGGAGCTCTTCCTGACGGCGGGCAGCACGCGCGGCTTCGACGCGGTGGCGCGGCTCTTCCTCGACCCGGGCGATCCCGTCTGGGTGGAGCAGCCCGCCTACTATGGGGCGCTCCGCGTCTTCGGGTTGCACGAGGCGCGTCTCCGGGGCGTGCCCTGCGACGAGCAGGGGGTGGACGTGGAGCGGCTGGAGGAGGCGCTGAAGGAGGCGGCACCGGCGGAGCGGCCCAAGTTCCTCTATGTCGTCCCCAGCTTCCAGAATCCCACCGGCGCCCTCCTGCCGGAGGAGAGGCGCCGGCGGCTGGCGGAGCTGGCGGAGGCGTACGACTTCTACCTGGTGGAGGACGACGCCTACGCGGAGCTCTGGTTCGACGAGCCGCCCCCGCCCCGGCTGAAGGCGCTGGCGCCCGAGCGGGTGGTGCTGCTGGGCACCTTCTCCAAGCTGGTGGCGCCCGGGCTGCGCCTGGGCTGGTGCCTGCCGCCGCGCCACCTGCGCGAGGCCTACGCGCGGGTGCAGCCCGGCGGCGAGGGGGTGGCGCTGGCGGCCGCGGCGGTGGCCGGCTATCTGGAGGCGCGCGACGGGGAGGGCGTGCCGCTCTTCGAACGGCACGTGGCCGAGCTGCGCCGGCACTACGGCGCGCGGCGCGACGTCCTGGAGGCCGCGCTCGGCCGGGAGCTGGGCGGAAGGCTGCACTGGTCGCGCCCGGGCGGCGGCTTCTTCCACTGGGTGACGCTTCCGCCTGGCGTCCAGGCGGAGGCGCTCCTGGAGGCGGCGCGCCGGCACGGCGTCGACTTCGTCGCCGGGGAAGCCTTCTTCCTCGGGCGCGAGGGGGGCGACCGGGCCCGCCTCTGCTTCTCCTTCGTGCCCGCGGAGGCGCTGGAGGAGGGGGCGCGGCGGCTGCGCGCGGCGCTGGACGAGGTGGAGGGGAGGCGGGCGGGATGACGGGGAACGGGAAGGCGCCGGAGCTCCTGCCGGCCATGTTGACGCCCTTCGACGCGGCGGGACGGCCGCAGACGGGGAGGCTGCGCGCCTACGTGGACCGGCTGCTGGAGGGCGGGGCGGACGGCCTCTTCGTCGGCGGCAGCAACGGCCTCTTCCCGCTGCTGGAGCCGGGCGAGCGCGAGGAGCTGGCGCGGGCCGTGGTGGAGGCGGCCGCCGGCCGGGTGCCCGTGGTGGTCCACGCGGGCGCGGCCACCACCGCGGAGGCGGTCCGGCTGGCCCGCGCGGCGCGGGCTGCGGGCGCCTCGGCGGTGGCCGCGGTGACGCCCTACTACTATCCGTACGACGAGGAGGCGCTGCGCGACCACTTCCTGGCCGTGGGCGAGGCGGCCGACGGGCTTCCCTTCTACGTCTACAACATCCCCAGCCACGCGCGGAACGAGGTGACGCCGGCGCTCCTCCGCCGCCTGGTGGGCGAACTGCCCAACCTGGCCGGTGTCAAGGACTCCAGCCGCGACTTCGCCCACGTGCAGGCCATGCTGGCGGCGGTCAGCGAGGCGTCCCGACCGCTGGCGCTCTACGTGGGGACGGAGAGCCACCTGCTGCCCGCGCTGGCGCTGGGCGCCACGGGCGCCGTCTCGGGCGTGGCCAACGTCTTCCCCGAGGCGCTCCGCCGCGTGCTGGACGCCTGGCACGCCGGCCGCCCGGTGGAGGCGGCCGAGGCGCAGCGCAGGCTGGACCGCCTGCGGGTCCTGCTGGGCGAGGGGCCGGCCGTCTCCACGCACTACGCGGCCTTGCGCCTGCGCGGCCTCGACCTGGGCGAGCCGCGCCGCCCGCTGCGGCCGCTGGCGGCCGACGAGGGCCGGCGGCTGGAGGACCGCCTGCGCGCCGAGGGCTGGCTGGAGGGGTGAACGTCCGCGACCGTGCGCCCGCCCGGCCGCGCCGGCCTTCAGCGGCGCCGCCGGCGGCGGAGCTCCTCCCAGGCCTGGTCCACCAGGCTCGGGGTGAAGAGGAGGTCGAGCGCCGTCGCCGCCAGCAGCTTGGCGGCCGTCCGCGCCACCGCCAGCCCGCGCGGCGAGACGGCCGCCTCGGCAAAGGCGCGCGAATGGTTGGGCTGGTCGGCGGGCGCGATGGCCAGGTAGGGGTGGAGGGTCGGGAGGACGCGGCTGACGTTGCCGATGTCCGAGGAGCCGGAGCCCGCGGGATCGGGCTCGCCCAGGCGGAGGCCCAAGCGGGCGGCGTTGCGGGCGAAGAGGCCCTCCAGCACCGAGTTGGGGACGCGTTCGGCGTAGACCCGCCCCTGCTCCACCTCCAGGCGGCAGCCCGTGGCCTGGGCCGCGCCGCGGGCGCAGGCGTGGACCCGCTCCAGCAGGGGCAGGAGCGACTCCACGTCGCGCTCGCGCACGATCCAGGTGGTCTCGGCCAGGTCGGGTATGACGTTGGGCGCGTCGCCGCCGCGCGTGATGATGCCGTGCAGGCGGGCGGAGGGGGAGGTCTGCTGGCGGAGCGCGTTGACGGCGTCGTAGAAGAGGAGGACGGCGTCCAGCGCGTTGATCCCCTGCTGCGGCGCGGCGGCGGCGTGGGCGGCCCGGCCGTGGAAGCGGTAGCGCACGTCCACGCAGGCCAGGGCGTCGCTGCCCGCCACGTCCTGGGTGGCCGGGTGGAACATCATGGCCGCGTCGAAGTCGCGGAAGGCGTCCGCCTCCACGAGCAGGATCTTGCCCCCGCCCTCCTCCTCCGCGGGCGTGCCGAAGACGGCCAGACGGCCGCGGAAGCGTTCGCCCAGCGGCTCCAGCGCCCGCTTGAGGGCGACGGCGGCCGCCCAGCTGGCGGCCGAGATCAGGTTGTGCCCGCAGGCATGGCCCAGACCGGGGAGGGCGTCGTATTCGCAGAGGAGGGCGACGGCCGGCCGGGCGCGGTCGCCCGCGGGGCTCCAGTCCGCGAGGAAGGCGGTGGCCATGCCCGCCGCGCCCCGGCGCACGCGGAAGCCCGCCGCCTCCAGGCGACCCGCCAGCAGGGCGGCGGAGCGCTCCTCCCGGAAGGCGGTCTCGGCGTAAGCGTGGATGGAGCGGGCCACCTCTTCCAGCGGGGCGGCCAGCTCGTCGACCAGCCGCTCGACCTCACCCTTCAGCTGCGCCAGGGGGAGCTGCGCGTTCGCCCTCTCCGGGCCGGGCTCCATGCGGACGCCTCCTCTCGAAGATGGCGCTCCTTTCGCCGCCGGCGGGCGCCGCTCCTCTCCCGGCGGCGGGGGAGGGGGAGGCCGGGAGGCCGTGAAAAAAGAAGCCGGACGCTATAGAATGTCGCGGTCGCCGGGGAAGGGGAGCAGAGAGGGGGTGGGGGCGGCGTCCGAGGGCGTCCCGGCGGGCGGCGCCGCCGGAAGGGGCCGGAGCATGGTGACGGTGGCGGTGATGGTGGCCACCTTCCTCACCGCCATGGACATGAGCGTGGTCAACACGGCCATCCCCACCATCGTCGGCAGCCTTGGCGGGGTCGAGCTCTTCTCCTGGCTGATCTCGGCCTACCTGCTCACCTCGGCCGCCACGGTGCCGATCTACGGCAAGCTGGCCGACCTGTACGGGAGGAAGCGGGTCTTCGTCACCGCCACGCTCCTCTTTCTGGCGGGCTCGGCGCTCTCCGGGCAGGCGCACTCCATGGCGCAGCTGATCGCCTACCGCGCCCTGCAGGGCCTCGGGGCGGGCGGCGTCCAGCCCATCACCGCCACCATCATCGGGGACATCTTCTCGCTCCGAGAGCGCGCCCGCATGCAGGGCCTCTTCTCGGGCGTCTGGGGCGTCTCGGCCATCATCGGCCCCGCCGTGGGCGGCTTCCTGGTGGACGCCCTCAGCTGGCGCTGGATCTTCTACGTCAACCTGCCGCTGGGCGTCGCAGCGGTCCTGCTGGTGGCCCGCTTCCTGGAGGAGCCGTCGCGGGTACGCCGGCGGCCGCCCGTCGACGTGGCCGGCCCCGTGACGCTGGTCGCCGCGGTGGTGGCGCTCCTGCTGGCGCTGACACTCCTCGGTCAGGGGCAGGCGGCCTCCCCGGGACCGGCGGTCGCCCTGCTGGCGGCCTCCGCCGCCGCCGGCGCCGCCTTCGTCGCGGCCGAGCGGCGCGCCGCAGAGCCCATGCTGCCCTTCGACCTCTTTCGCAACCCCATCGTCCTGGTCGCCAGCCTGGTGGGGCTCCTCTCGGGCGCGGCCATGACGGGCATGACCACCTTCGTGCCCATGTTCGTGCAGGGGGTGCAGCTGGGGACGGCCGCCACCGCCGGATCGGTGGTGGCGCCCATGTCGGTGGGCTGGCCGCTGGGCTCCATCCTCTGCGGCCGGGTGGTGCTGCGGTCCGGCTACCGGCGCATGGTGGTGCTGGGCATGCTCCTCGACTTGGCGGCCAGCCTGCTGGCGCTGGGGCTCCACGCGGGAACGCCGCTCGCCTTCACCGTCGCGCTGATGGTGGTCATGGGCCTGGGGCTGGGCTTCAGCTCGACGGCACTCCTCATCGGCGTGCAGAGCTCCGTGCCCTGGGGAAGGCGCGGGGTGGCGACGGCGCTCAACCAGTTCGTGCGCAACCTGGGCTCCACCGTCGGCGTCGCCGTCCTCAGCCTCCTCCTGGACGCGCGCCTTCTCGGTCTTCTGGGGCCGCTGGCGGCGGCGGGCCGTCTCCCCGCCGCCAGTCGACCGCTGGCCGACGTCAACCTTCTCCTCGATCCCTCGCGCCGGGCGGAGCTGGGAGCGGCCTACCTGGGCGTGCTGCGAGGCGCCCTGGGCTCGGCGCTGGGCGCCGCCTTCTGGGGGATCGTGGCGGCCGGGGGGCTGGCGCTTCTCTTCGCGCTCCGGACGCCAGGCGGAGATCCGGCCGCCTACGCGGTGGCCGACGAGGAGGGCGCGCCCAGGACGCGGGGGGAGGGAGAGGAGGCGGCGGAGACGGAAGCGGAGCGGGCGGCGGGCCCCGGGCGGCCGGGGTGGGGCGAGCCGGTGGCCGAGGGCTGCGGTCCGGGAAGGGAGGGAGCCTGAAGATGGGCGAGGAGCGCCGGGAGGAGCCGCTGCGTGGCGTCATCTTCGATCTCGGCGGCACGCTGATGCGGGCGGACGGCTACTGGGAGGCCTTCCTGGAGCCCGGCCTGGCGGCCCTGGAGGGGTATGCGGCGGCGAGGCTGGACGCCGCCGCGGCGCGGGCGCTCCGCGACACCTTCGGGCGGATCTGGCGGGCGACCTGGCAGACGTACCAGCACGGCGAGCGCGAGGTGACGGCGGAGGAGCTGCTGGCCCGGGCGCTGCGCGAGGCGGGGCTGGAGCGGGTGGCCGGCTCGGCCGGCTTTTCGCCCGGCGAGGCGCTGGACGCCTTCTTCGAACCGGAGCTGCTGGGCTGGCGGCCGCTGCCCGGGGCGGTGGAGGTGCTGCGGGCGCTCCGCGCCGAGGGCCTCCACGTCGGGCTAGTCTCCAACGCCTCGCGCCACCGCTTCGTCCAGCAGGAGGTGGAGCGCCTGGGCTTCGCCCCCTACCTCGACCCGGTGGTCAGCTCGGCCGGCTTCGGGCTGCGGAAGCCGGCGCCGGCCATCTTCCAGCACGTGGCGCGCCGGTGGCGGCTCCGCCCCGGGGAGGTGGCGGTGGTGGGCGACCTGCTGCCCGCCGACGTGGAGGGCGCGCGCCGCGCCGGCATGCGCGCCGTCTGGCTGACGCAGGTGCCCAACGCCTGGAACGAGCCGTACGTGGGCCGCGTCCTGCCCGACGCCACGGCGGCCACGCTGGCCGACGTGCTCCGGCTGCTGCGCCGCTGGCGCACGGCGCCGGAGGCGGAGCGGGAGGAGGCGGCCGGCGGCGCCTGAACGCCGCCGGCGCGGGATGGCAGGCGGGCGCCCCGGCGCAGGCCTCCGCCTCAGGCGGGGCCGGAGGCGGGGGCAACGGCGGGGCCGGCGCCGACAGGAGGAAGCCAGCGCGGGAGGTCGTCGCGGGGCTGCGCCCGCCACTCCTCCTCCAGAATGGCCATCCAGACGGCGTCGTGATAGCGACCCTCGCGGAAGACGGCCTCGCGGCGGCGCCCTTCCTCGCGGAAGCCGGCGCGCAGGTACATGCGGTAGGCGCGCAGGTTGTAGGCGAAGACTTCCAGCTCGACGCGGTGCAGGTTGAGCTCGCCGAAGGCGAAGTCCAGCGTCAGACGTGTCGCCTCCAAGCCGTAGCCCTTCCCCCGCGCCGCCGGATCGCCCAGGGCGATGCCGAAGGTGGCCGAGCGGTTCTTGGGCTCGTGCAGGCGCAGGGCGACCGATCCCAGCAGCTGGCCCGAGCCGCGCAGGCGGACGGCGAAGGTGTACTCTCGGCCGGCCGCTCGGGCCTCGCGCTGGCGGCGGTACCACTCCTCCTCGTCCTCCTCGTTGTTCGGCAGGAGCGGGCCGGGGTAGAGGAGCGCCAGCAGCTCCGGCTCCCGGAACCAGCGGGCGAAGAGCGGCAGGTCCTCGCGCCGGACGGCGTCCAGTTCGACGCGCACGGCTTCAGGCACCCCCTCGGGCAAGATCTCGTCCAGCGCCGCCTGGTAGACGGCGGCGTCGGCGTCGCTGAAGAGGACGAGGCGCACCTCCTCGACGGCGGGAAGCCCGCGGCCGGCCGCCTCGCGCAGGTCCTCCACCAGCGCGCGCAGCGCGACGCGCGCCGCCTCGGCCACGGGGTAGCCGTAGGCGCCCGTGCTGATGGAGGGGAAGGCGACGCTCCGGTCGCCCGCCTCGCGCGCGCGGGCGAGTGCCTGGCGATAGGCGCTGCTTAGCGTCGCCGCCTCGCCGCGGCCGCCTCCATGCCAGACGGGGCCGACGGCGTGGATCACGTGGCGCGCCGCCAGGCGGCCCGCGGTGGTGACCACCGCCTGGCCTGGCGGGCAGCCTCCCAGCTCGTCGTGGAGGCGGCGGCACTCGGCGTCCAGCTCGGGCCCCGCCGCGCGGTGGATGGCGCCGTCGACGCCGCCCCCGCCGAGGAGGCTCGGGTTGGCGGCGTTGACGACGGCGTCGACATGCTCGCGCGTGATGTCGCCCCGGACCAGGCTGAGCCGGCTGGCCGTGCCCGGCACGGGGCGGCGGACGAGGAGCCGGTTCTCCATCGGGCTCTCCACCCCCTTCGGTCGCCTCACTCCACCAGGTCGGCCACCGTCGCCCCCGTCAGCCGGACGAGGTCGCGCGGGTCGAGGAGGAGCTGGAGGCCGCGGGCGCCCGCGCTGACCATGATCCGCCCGTAGAGAAGCGCCCGCTCGTCGACGAGGAGGGGGAGCGGGCGCCTGGAGCCGAGCGGCGAGCAGGCGCCGCGCACGTAGCCCGTCAGCCGCCGGAGGTCGGCCTCGGGCGCCATCTCCGCCCGTTTCAAGCCGAGCAGCCGCGCCGCCTTCTTCAGCGAGAGGCGGGCGTCCCCCGGCAGGCAGGCGAGGAAGTACGCCCCGCCGCGCCCGCCCGGCTCGGGTACGGCGCGCGCCAGCAGGGTCTTGAAGGTCTGCTCCAGCGGCCAGCCCACCTTGGCCGCCGCCTCTCCGGCCGTCCGCTCCACCTGCTCGAAGGCGCGCAGCTCGTAGGTGACGCCGGCCCGCTCCAGCACTTCCAGGGCGGCCGTACGCACGCCGCTCACCGCCCGCCGCCGGCCCCGGCCCGGCCGGCCTCCGCCTCGCCTGTCTCGGGCAGGCGGCGGTCCTCCTCGGGCACGCGCTGGCCGCCCCACCGCTCCAGCCAGAGGGCGGCCCGCCTGAGTCGGTCGACGGCGCGGCGCGGTCGCGAGACGGCGTGGTGCTCGCCGGGCCAGACGACCAGCTCCGCGGGCAGGCCGCGCTTCCTGAGCGCCACGTACATCATCTCCGCCTGATCCAGCGGGCAGCGCCAGTCCTCCTGCCCGGCCATGATCAGAACCGGCGTGCGGATGGAGGCGACGGCCTGCGCCGGCGCGATGCGCCGGTAGCCCTCGGGGTTCTGCCAGGGGACGCCCAGGTCGTCCTGCCACCAGAGGTGCGAGTCATCGGTGCCGAAGGCGGCCGCGTACTCCCACATGCCGTGCTCGGAGACGGCGGCCCGGAAGCGGTCGGTGTGGCCGATGGCCCAGTTGGTCATGATCCCTCCCTGGGAGAAGCCGGTGACGAAGAGGCGCTCCGGGTCCGCCCAGCCGCGCCGGACCAGCTCCTCCACGCCGCACATGACGTCGTCGTGCTCGCGCGGCCCCCAGTCGCCGCGGATCACCTCGCAGAAGCGCTCGCCGTAGCCGGTGGAGCCCCGGTAGTTGACCTGCAGCACCAGGTAGCCCAGCCCCGCCCACCACTGGACGTCGAAGCGGAAGGCCGGCTGGTCGTAAGCCATGGGGCCGCCGTGAATGACCACCAGCAGGGGACGCGCGCCCCGGGCGGGCTCCCACCCGGGAGGAAGCGTCACCAGCCCTTCCACCTCCCAGCCGTCCCCGTCGCGGAAGGCGATGCGCTCCATGCGCGCCGCCTCGCACTCGGCAAGGAGCTCCGCCTGCGGGCGGAAGAGCGGGATCCAGGCCGTCTCCTCCGGCCGCTCAGCCGCCTCCAGCGGCCCGCTGACCACCTCTTGCCCGCCCTGGGGGCTGTCCAGGAGGAGCAGAAGGCGGCCGGCCGCCGCCTGCGCCTGCAAGAGCGTCCGGTCACGCCGGAAGGGCAGGAGGAGCTCGGCCGCCGGCGCCCCCTCTTCGCGGGCCGCCTCCGGCGCCCGGCCGGCGACGCCGGAGGGCTCGGCCGCCAGCGCGGGCGCCGTCTCCAGACGGAGGCGCGCCAGCCGCCGCTGGCCGCGGTCGGCCACCGTGGCCAAGAGGATGCCCCCGTCCAGCCAGAGGGGCGGCCCCTCCACCGGCCGGTCCAGCCCGGCCGTCAGGAGGCGCGCGGGCGTCCGCTCCAGCGGCTCGGGGTAGCGCCGCGCGTTCCGGACCCGCTCCTCCTCCGGGAGCGCGCCCGGGCCGGCGAGCGCCGCCGGCGGCAGGTCGGGGACGACGCCCCCGATGCTCCGCCAGCCCTTGCCGACGTGGCCGGCCAGGTCCTCGACCGGGCGCGCCTCCTCCACCGGGACCGCCAGCAGGTGGCTCAGCTTGTAGACGTTCTCGGGCTCGAGCGGGGAGACGAAGGCCACCCAGCGCCCGTCGGGCGAGAAGCGGGGCCAGCGGGCGTCCACGTCGCCGAGGGTGAGCCGCCTGGCCTCGCCGCCGTCGACGGCCACCATCCAGAGGTCGTTGCGCCGGTTGTTGTCGGGATCCCCGGTCCGGTTGGAGACGAAGGCGACCCAACGGCCGTCCGGCGAGAAGCAGGGCTGGCGCTCGTCGGAGGGCCCGGAGGTGAGGCGGCGGACCCGGCGCGTGGCCAGGTCCAGCAGGAACAGATGCGTGCGCACGTCGTCCAGGAAGCCCTGCCCGTCGAACTTGTGCTGCACGCGGTCGATGACCACCGGCCCGCGGCCCTCCCGCAGCGCCGCCAGGTAGCGGCGCTCCTCCTCGGAGGGGTCGCGTGCGGCGAAGGCCAGCGTCCGGCCGTCGGGCGACCAGGCGAACTCGGCCACGCCCTCCGGCCGGTCGGTCAACTGGCGCGGCTCGCCCCCCAGGCGCAGGTCCAGGCACCAGATCTGCGCTCTGGCCTCGCCCCGCCGGCCCTTCCCCGGTGGCGAGCCGGCATCGGCCGCCGGCCGCTCGTCACCCTCCCCGGACGGACGCGCGTCGGCAACCTCCACCTCGTCCGCGCGCGAGGAGAGAAAGGCGAGATACCGCCCGTCGGGCGACCAGGCGGGGGCGCGGTCGTGCGTGGCGCCGCGGGTGAGACGATGGGGCGGCTGGGAGCCGTCCGTCGCCAGCAGCCAGAGGCTCTGCTGGTGCTCGTCGGGGCGCCGCCGGGCGTAGCGGACGACCACGGCCGCCAGCCGCCCGTCGGGTGACAGGGCCGTCTCCAGCACGCTGCGGTGCAGGTAGTAGTCCTCGAGGCGCAGGCGCCTGCCCATGCTCCACCATCCTTTCGCGCCGGCCCCGGCAGGGGCGGCGCCGACCTCTGGAAGGTTCCGCGCGCGGGCGGCGGCCCCTTCCCGGCGGCTCCGTCCGGCGGCCGGCCCCGGGCGGGGCGGCGGGGCGGCGGGGCGACGGCGGGTCGCGCGCAAGGGTGATGGTCAGCCGGCGGGCCAAGAGGGTAATCTCAACAAAAGAGCTTCCCGCCCGCCAGGACGGGGGGTGGAGGGGGTGGCCGGCACGGAGGGGACGCGATCGACGCGGGCGGAGATCCTCGGCCTTCTCCAGCAGCATCCGGGCGCCACGGTGGCGGAGCTGAGCACGCAGCTGGGGATCACGGCCATGGCGGTCCGCCAGCACCTGGCCATCCTGGAGCGGGACGGCCTGGTCCGCGTCGGCCGCCGGCGCGGCGGCGCGGGGCGGCCGGCGCACGTCTACTTCCTGACCGAGGCGGGGCAGGAGACCTTCGGCCAGGCCTATGACGCCTTCGCCCTGGAGTTCCTGCGCGCGGCCGAGCGCGTCGGCGGACGGGAACTGGTCGACCGGCTCTTCGCCGAGCGCGCGGGCGAGATGGGGGCGCTGCTGGCGCGCCGCCTGGGCGAGGAGCAGGGGGCGGGCCGGCTCCGCAAGCTGATCGAGGCGGAGCGGGAGGGCGGCTACCGGGGCGAGCTGCGCAGCGAGGGCGAGAAGTTCGACTTCCTGCAGTACAACTGCCCCATTGCCAGGGTGGCCGCCCGCTACCCGGAGGCCTGCGCCCACGACCACGCCCTTTACGAGCGGCTGCTGGGGGTGCGACTGGAGCGGACCGGCTGCGCGGCGGTGGACGACGGTCCCTGCGTCTACAGCGGCCGCTGGGGATCGGGCCGGCAGGGCGCTTCCTGAGCGGCGTTATGCCGGTTTGACAATACGCAATAGCCCAAAGTGGTGATAGTCGCGACCGCCTCCGCAGTGCAGACTGCCATCGTGGGGTAGCCTGCCCCGCCTATCCAGGTTCTAGGAGGGTTCGGGCTTCGATGCGTGCTGCGTGGAGGCAGGGATGGCGGCCGCTCCTGGCCGCATGGGCCGTCGTAGCCGCCCTGGCGCTGGTGGCCGCCGCCTGCGGCGGCGGCTCGGCCGGGGCCGGCGGCGGCTCCAACACGGCCCAGGTCTCGTTGCAGGAGTACAAGATCGTCATCAACGGCACGGCGCTGACCAAGGGCAGCTCGATGCAGATGAAGCCGGGCCAGGTCACCTTCAAGGTGACCAACGACGGCACCATGGCGCACGACTTCGCCATCCAGGGGCCGGGCGTCGACCAGAGCAACCCGCAGGCGCTCCAGCCGAAGCAGTCTACCAGCGTCACCGTCACGCTGCAGAAGGGGACCTACCAGGTCTGGTGCACGCAGCCGGGACACAAGGACCTGGGTATGTACGGCCAGATCGAGGTCCAGTAAAAGGCTTCCATCGTCCCGCCTCCGCCTGCACCCGCGCGGGCGCCGGCGCCGGGACGGAACGGGAGGGAGCCCGGTCGGGGCGAGGCGCCGGAGGCTCACCCCGGCCGGGCTCCCACCGTCTGCACCGCCTTGGCCGCCAGGGCCAGCGCCGCATCCAGCGACTCCGCGGGCGTCGCGCCGTGCAGGCGGGCGGCCAGCCAGCCGGCGGCGAAGGCGTCGCCGGCGCCCGTGGTGTCCAGGACGTCGGCCGGCGCGGCCGGAGCCCGCAGAAGCCGCCCGTCGGCCGAGGCCCAGACGGCGCCGGCGGCGCCCAGCTTGACCAGCGCCTCCCCGTAGCGGGCGGCCAGCGCCCGCGCCGCTGCCTCGGGCGTCGGCGCCTCCGGGCGGAGGACGGCTGCCTCGGCCTCGTTGGCGAAGAGGAGGCCCGCACCGCCCGTCCAGGCGAACCAGGCGGGAGCGCCCGCCGCCGCCAGCAGGGGGGCCGAGGCGGCGTCGACGCTGATGCTCATGCCCCGTGCGCGGGCGCGGCGGATGGCCTCCCGGCCGGCGGCGCGCGGGCCCGGATCGAGCAGCACGTAACCGGAGAGGTGGAGGTGGCCACCGGGCGCGAAGAGCTCCGCGGGCAGGTCGGAAGGCTGGAGAGCCAAGCCGGCGCCGCGGTCGGTCAGCATCGTGCGTTCGCCGCCGGGTTCCACCAGGACCACGATCAGGCCGGTGGGCCTGCCCCGATCCCTGGCCAGGTGGGTGTGGACCCCCAGCCGGCGCAGCTCGCGCTCCTGGAAGCGCGCCCAGGGGTCGCTGCCGACGCGGCCGGCGAAGTGGACCTCCAGCGGCCGGCCCGAGCGGGCCAGCCAGGCTGCGGTGTTGGCCGCGGAGCCGCCCGCCCGCGGCTCGATGCGCGCCGGGGTGTCACCGCCGCGGGCGACGGGTCCCGCCAGCCGTACGACCAGGTCGGTGGCCGCGTCGCCGACGCAAAGGATGACGGGCCGGTGCCGCCGCCTCCGTGCTCCCGCCGCCTGGGCAGGGTGCCCGGGACGGCTCACGGCCGGGGCCGCTGCCGCGCCCGCTCGGCCCAGGCGCGCGCGATGCGGGCGGCCAGGCGCGCGTTGTGCAGCACGATACGGCGGTTGACACGCAGGCTCTCGCCGCCGGTGGCCTGGTGGAAGCGTTCCAGGAGGAAGGGCGTGACCCCCTTCCCGCGGATCCCGCGACGTTCCAACTCGGCCAGCGCCTCGCGCAGGACGCGGTCGTGGAGCGCCGGGTCGAGCTGCTCCTCCTCCGGCACCGGGTTGGCGACGAGCAGCGCCGACTCGCAGGCCAGCTCCGTCTGCGCCGCCATAATGGCCGCCACCTGCCCCTCCTCCTCCACGCTCCAGTCGAGCGCGAGGCCGCTGTCGCGGACGTAGAAGCCCGGAAACCGCCGCGTCCGCCAGCCCACCACGGCGACGCCCAGCGTCTCCAGGCGTTCCAGCGTGGCGGCCACGTCCAGGATCGATTTGACGCCGGCCGCCACCACGGTCACCGGTGTCCGCGCCAGGGTGACCAGGTCGTTGGACTCGTCCCAGCTCTCGCGCGCGTCGCGGTGGACGCCGCCCAGGCCACCGGTGGCCATCAGCCGGATGCCCGCCTTGGCGGCCAGCCAGGCGGTGCTGGCGACGGTGGTGGCGCCGTCGCTGCCCAGCGCGGCGGCGACGGGCAGGTCGCGTACGCCCAGCTTGGGCACGTCGGAACGGCCGACGCGCTCCAGCTCCGCGGCGTCGAGGCCGACCGTGGGAAGGCCGGCGACGACGCCGACGGTGGCCGGGACGGCACCCTCGCGGCGGACCGCTTGCTCCACCTCGCGGGCGACCTCCAGGTTGTCCGGATACGGTAGGCCGTGGGCGATCAGGGTCGATTCGAGCGCCACCACCGGGCGCCCGCGCCGCAGGGCTTCCTCCACCTCGGGGGCGACGTGGACGACCCGGTTGGTCGGTTGCATCGCGCGGTTCACCTCCGGCCGCCTCCTTGCCGGGGCGGCGAATTCCGCCCTAGCCTATCATCGCCACGCGGAGGCGGGCCGGCGGTCGGGTGGATCAGGCGGAGGAGCGGGACGACTCGATGGCCAGGACCTCGAAGCGGACGATCTCCCCGCCGGGGAGGCGCGCCTCGGCCACCTCGCCGGGGCGGCGGCCGAGGAGGGCGCGGCCGACGGGCGAGTCGGCGGAGACCAGCTCCTCCACGGGGCCCGTCTCGGAGGCGCCCACGACCCGGAAACGAAGATGTTCGCCGGTGGTGAGGTCGCGGACCTCGACGCGCGAGCCGAGGCCGACCGTCCCCTCGGGGGCGGCGGTCACCACCTCCGCCGCCTGTAGGAAGGCCTCCAGCTCGGCGATGCGGCGCTCGAGGCGGTCGTGTTCGGCCAGGGCCTGCTGGTAGTCCTCGTTGTTGACCAGATCGCCGAGCTGTCGGGCGGCGCGCAGGGCGTCGGCCACCTGTCGGCGGCCGGCGGTCTTCAGGCGGTGCAGCTCCTCCTGGAGCTGCTGCAGACCCTCGGGCGTGATCCGGGGCATTCGATCACCGCGGTTAAATTTCAGGGGGTGCGCCGGCGCTCCTGCCGGCCCCCGAGGGGGGACGAGCCGATCGAGGAGGCAGAGGTCCGGGGCTCCTGGCGGAACGGGGAGAGGGCCGGCCCCGCGGTGGAGGCGCGGGGGCTGGTCAAGCGCTATGGCGAGCTGACGGCGGTGGCGGGCGTCGATTTCCGGGTGGAGCGGGGGGAGTGCTTCGGCTTCCTGGGGCCCAACGGGGCGGGGAAGAGCACCACGATTCGCATGATCACCTGCCGCGTCCCGCCGAGCCGGGGCGAACTGCGCGTGCTCGGCCTGGACGTGCGCGGCCCGCTCCGGCCCATCAAGGCGCGCATGGGCGTGGTCAGCCAGGAAGACAACCTGGACCAGGGGCTGACTTCGCTGGAGAACCTGGTCCTGCACGGCCTCTACTACGGCTTGCGGCGCGCCGAGGCGGAGCGGCGGGCGTGGCGGCTGCTGGACTTCATGTCGCTGGGCGAGAAGGCGGCCGTCCGGCCGCAGCACCTCTCCGGCGGGCAGCGGCGGCGCCTGGCCATCGCCCGCGCCCTGGTCAACGAGCCGGAGCTGCTGGTGCTGGACGAGCCCACCACCGGCCTCGATCCGCAGGCGCGGGTGCTGGTCTGGGAGCGGCTGGCGGAGCTGCGTGACCGCGGCGTCACCATCGTCCTCACCACCCATTACATGGAGGAAGCCCGCCGGCTCTCCGACCGCCTGGTGCTCATGGACCACGGGCGGATCATCGCCCGCGGCCGCCCCGAGGCGCTGGTGCGGCGGGAGCTGGGCGGCGAGGTGGTGGAGCTGGACGAGCCGCTCGCCGGAGGCGACGGCCTGGGCGGCCGGCTGGGCGGCTTCGCGCGCCGCCACCCGCAGCTGGTGCGCCGGCTGGAACGGACGCGGAGCGGCTGGCAGCTCTTCACCCCGGCGGGCGAGGAGCTGCTGCGTGCGCTGACCGAGGAGGGTTTGCGGACGCGCCACTACCGCCTGCGGGAGGCCGATCTGGAGGATCTCTTCCTGGCCATGACGGGGAGGGAGCTGGAGGAGGAATGAGCGGCGAGACCGGACGGGGACGCGAAGAGTGGCCGCGCCTGGGCGACTGGGCCTGGCCGCGCCCGACACGGGGGGCGCTGACGGTCTGGCTGCGCGACTGGACGGCATGGAGGAAGTTCTACGTCTCCAGCCTGCTGGCGCATTTCGGCGAGCCGGTGCTCAGCCTGCTGGCGCTGGGGCTGGGACTCGGCCTCTACGTCACCCGCATCCAGGGGATGAGCTTCGTCGAGTTCATGGGCCCGGGCCTGGTCGCCTCGACGGCCATGAACGCCGTCTCCTTCGACCTGGTCTGGGGCGGCTACGACCGCCTCCACTGGACGCGCGCCTACGACGCCATGATGGCCTCGCCGCTGGCGCCGGAGGAGATCACGGCCGGCGAGCTCCTCTGGCAGGCGACGCGGGCGGTCCTCTACGGCGGCTTCTTTCTGCTGGTCCTGGCCGCCTTCGGCCTGGTCCGCTCCTGGTGGGCGCTGGCCGTCCTGCCGGTCCTGGCGCTGACCGGCGTCATCTTCGGCGGGCCGGCGCTGGCGGTGGCCTCGCTGGCGCGCGCGGAGGAGCAGCTCTCCTACTACTTCAGCCTGGTGGTCCAACCCATGTTCCTCTTCTCGGGCATCTTCTTCCCCGTCGAGCGGTTGGGGCCGGTGGTGCGGACGGCGGCCGAGTTCCTGCCGCTCTACCACGTGGTCCGCCTCTGCCGCGCGCTGGTGACCGGCCGATGGACGCCGGAGCTGGCGCCCAGCCTTCTGGCCCTGGCGGCCTTCGCCCTCCTGGCGGCGCTCCTGCCCGTCGGCTTCTTCCGCAAGGCGCTGGAGCGGATCGCCTGAACGGTGCCGCCCGACCCCGCCCGACACCCGGCCCCGGGGGCTCGCGCGCGGCGTGTCGCGGCGCCTCAGCCGGCTCCGCCTGCCCCGGCGGGGCGGAGGAGCGCCACCGTCTCCACGTGGGGCGTCTGGGGGAAGAGGTCGACCGGGCGGGCGACGTCCAGCTCCCAGCCCAGCGGCAGGAGGACCGCCAGATCCTCCGCCAGCGCCACCGGGTTGCAGGAGACGTAGAGGACGCGCCGCGGGCGGAGCGCCGCGATGCGTTCCATCACCCTGCGGCCCGCTCCCGAGCGGGGCGGGTCGAGGAGCACCAGGTCGGGGTGCCAGCCGGCGGGCAGCGGCGCCTCGCCCAGCACGGCCGACCAGGGGCGCTCGCCGCTCAACCCGGCCAGGAAGCTCCGTACCTTGGCGGCCACCCAGCGCGCGTTGGCCACGCCGTTGGCGCGGGCGGCGGCACGACCCGCCTCTACGGAGGCCTCCACCACCTCCACGCCCACCGCCTCGCCGTCCGGACCGACCGCGCGCGCCAGCGGCAGGGTGAAGGTGCCCATGCCGGCGAAGAGGTCGAGCACCCGCTCGCCTGGCGCCGGCGCGGCCAGCTCCAGGGCCGCCTCCAGCAGCCGTTCCGCCTGGGCCGTGTGGGTCTGGAAGAAGCTCTGCGGGGCCAGGGCGAAGCGGAAGCCGCCCAGCCGTTCCTCGACGGCGGCGACGCCCCGCACGAGCCGGGGTGCCCCGGCGAAGTGGAGCGCGTCGCCGGGCTCCTCATCCTCCACCCACTGCAAGGAAGCGAAGCCCTCCACGGCCGCCAGCCGCTCGCCCAGCCGCTCCAGCGCCCCCCGCCAGCGCTCCTCCCCGCCCTCCAGCGCCGCCGGAGAGGTGGTGGCCAACACCGCCATCCAGCGGCCGCCGGCCTCGGAGGCGCGGAGGAGCAGGTGGCGGAGGAATCCCCGGTTGGCTTCCTTGTCGTAGCCCGGCAGCGCCTCGGCCTCGGCCCAGCGGGCGACGGCGCCCAGCGCCTCCTGGATGGGGGGGAGCGCGATGGGGCAGCGCTCCAGCGGCAGCACCTCGCGCCAACGGCCGCGCCGGTGGAGGCCG
>JAIMAT010000010.1 GCA_023511835.1 Bacillota bacterium
CGCCGGGGTGCTCTCCTTGGCCGGAGGCCTCGCCTTGGACCAAGGCGTTCCTTGGGCCGCCTGGCTCGCCCTCGCGGCCCTCGCGGGCTACGTCTCCCACCTCGTGCTCGACCTGGCCAACCCGACGCCCCGGATGCTCCTCTGGCCCTGGTCGAGGAAGCGGATCCGGCCGGAGCGCCTCCCCGCTCTGCCCGACGGAAGCCTCCCGGAGAACGCGCTCGAGGCGCTCCTGTCCTGTCTGGCCCTCGCCAGCGGCTGGACCGTCCTGGGCCCAGACGCCCTTTGGCGTCTTCGGGAGGTGGTGCGCCCGTGATCGAGGCGGTCGTCACCCGCGCCACCGCGACCGCCGTGGCGCCCCTGGTTGGCGCAGACGGCCATCTCCAGGTGGTCGAGCGCGGCCAGGGCGGGCCGGCCGTGGAGACGGCCGCCCGGGTGCCCTCCGACACCCTGATCGTCGACGCGGACGGGCTCCCGGGCATCGGTCCCCTCGTCACCTATCGGCTGGCCCGGCCACAGAGCCGCGTGATCGTCCTCGCCCCGGGTCGCTCGCCTGGCGATAGGCTTCTCGCGAGCATCGTGGCACTGGGCGTCTACGACATCGTCACCGACCCGGAGGAGCTCGCGACCGTGGTGGACAGGCCTCCGGCCACCCTCGCCCAGGCGATCCGCTGGGTCGACCCGAGCCGGGATCCCGGCGCCCAGGCGGCCACGGCCACGCGCGTCGAGGTGGTCGACCGCCTCGTTCCCCTGGGGGCGCGCAGCCAGCTCATCGCCGTCGGCGGCATCGCCCCGGGAGCGGGAACCACCACGGTGGCCGCGGCCATCGCCGGCGCGCTCGCCCGGCGCTGGGGCGTCTACCTGGTGGAGGCGAGCCAGGTGCCCTCGGCGGCCTTGGCCGCGACCGGGCCGGCCGAGTGGGTTCCCCGGTTGGCGGTGATACCCGGCGCGCTCGTGAGCGTGGCCGAGGGTGAGGAGGCGGGGAAGCCCCTTCCCTATGCCCGGCCCCCCGAGGCGTGGGAGAGGGTGATGGAGGTCCTCCGCGCCCGCGACCGGCCCTATGTGGTGGCCGACCTGGGCACGGTCGACGTCGGCGTGGACGAGCTCTGGCGGCTCGCCAGTCGCCACGCCGACCTGACGGTCCTCGTGGGCTCGGGCGAGCCCGCCCGCTTCGCCTGGTGGCTCGCCTGGCGGTGGCGTACGAGGCGCCACCGGGCGCTTCCCAATACGGTGGTCCTCACGGGTTCGCGGGTGAATCCCCGCGACTGGTGGCTCGCGATGTCAGACGGTGACCCCGGCTTCCCGCCGGCATCCGTCCGCGCGGTGCACTTCCCGCGCCCGGAGCCTCGCCTCCGCGATGGCCGGTGGGAGACACCGCCCGCCTATCGCGACGAGGAGGAAGCCCTTCGGGGCGCCGTGCGCGAGATCCTCGGCGACCTTTGGCCGCCGGAACCCGAAAGGAGGCACCGCTGGAAGCCGCCGTGGCGGAGGTGAGGGCGCATGGTACGCTCAGCGTGAACCTGGGAGGGAGGGGAAGGATGGGCCCGGACCGGACTGACGGCCATCGACGGGCCGAGGAGTGGTCGCTCTACTACCACAGGCTCGTCGCCCAGAAGCTCCGCGACGCGCCCGAAGCCGTGCTCGCCAAGGCCCGCAGGAATCTCGCCGAGATGCGCCGGCTGCACGGGCCCAGCGTGGAACCGTACGCGGCTCGTTGGGAAGAGCTCCTAGACGGGCCCGTCGAGGAGCTGCTCCAGGCGCTCTCCTCGCCTAGCGAGGAGGACCGTGCGCTCCGGCAGTGCACGCCTTTCGCGGGCGTGCTGAGCCCAAGAGAGCGATGGGAGGCCTACCGGGCATGGAGTCACGAGCGGAGGCGAGCCGATGCGGCGCGACCAACTTGAGCACGTCATCCGGGCTGTGGGAGCGATCCTCGGCGAGACCCGGCTCGTCATCCTGGGCAGCCAGTCCATCCTGGGCAAGTACCCAACCGGCCTGCCTCCCGAAGCCACCTTCTCGGTGGAGGTCGACGTCCTGCCGTTCGACGACCTGGAGGGGCGCAAAGCCGACCTGATCGACGGCACGATCGGGGAGGGCTCGCTCTTCCATGAGACGTTCGGGATCTACGCGCAAGGCGTCGGAGAGAAGACAGCCCGTCTTCCGGACGGGTGGCGCGAGCGCCTGATCCCCGTCCAGAACGCGAACACCATGGGCGTTACCGGGTACTGCCTGGAGCCCCATGACCTCCTGATCTCGAAGTACTTGGCAGGACGGCCGAAAGATCTCGCCTTCTGCGAGGCCGTGGTGCGAGCGGGGCTCGTGAGAGAGGACGTCCTCGTCGACCGCCTCCGGCACACGTCCTGCACCCCCGAGGAGGCCCGGCGCGTCCTCGCGGCCATCCGCCGTCACTTCCGCGACCGCGGAGAACGCCAGGACCGCGAGGCCGACCCCGGGCGCGACCGCTGAACGCTGAGAGCCGTGGAGCGGGGCCGTATCCGCGGCCCTTTTCCCATGTCCAGAGGCTCCGGCCGAGCCTGCCCCCGCCGGGCTTCCCGCTCCGCGCTCGTTCCGCCCTGGCCCCTGTGCCCGGCGGGACCGCGGTGCGCGCCCAGCCCTCGGCTATCAGAACCGCTAGGCGGCCCCCGGAGCATAAGGAACTGGTCAGACATCTAGAACCCGGGAGGGGCGGCCCATGCGGCCGCCCCTCCCACTTGGAGGTGCAGCCCATGTCGGTAGGACCCTGCCCCCTCTGCGGGGCGGAGGCGCTCGAGGAGATGGAAGACGGCTGGCAGTGTCCGGAATGCGAGTGGGTGCTCTGGCGCGAGATCGGGCATCGACCGCTCAGCGACGCCGAGGCAGCCGAGCTCTGCAAGAAGGGGAAGACGGCGGTATTGAGCGGTTTCCGCTCCAAGGCCGGGAAGCCGTTCAAGGCCGCCCTCAAGGTGAACGACGAGGGCAAGGTCGTCTTCGACTTCCCCGAGCGGCCGCCCGCCGAGCCGGTGGGAAGGTGCCCGTCCTGCGGCGCGGACGTCATCGAGTACGACCGCTCCTACTCCTGCTCGGCCTGGCGGGAGACCGGCTGCTCCTTCGCCCTCTGGAAGGAGATCGCCGGCCATCAGGTGACGCGGGTGGAGGCGACCTCGCTCCTCCGTGGGGAGACGGTGGGGCCGGTCCGGCTCAAGGGTCGCAGCGGCCGGCACTTCCGGGCTCGGCTCCGCCTCGGGGAGGACCACCGCGTCGAGTTCGTCTTCGACGACACCGCCCAGGCCGTCTCGTGAACACTCGGACCGCCCCAGGGGGTCGGGCTGGGCCCGGACCCCTCTCTCCCTTTCCGGAGGTGCAGAGCGTTGAACCCCGAGACCGTGCGGGAACGGGTCCAGGCGCTCCACAGGCGACTGGAGGAAGGCATCGCCCGCCTCCAGACCGCCGGGGAATGGCAGCGCTACCTCAAGGTCCAGGCCCGCTTCCACCGTTACAGCTTCGCCAACACCCTGCTCATCCTCACCCAGCGGCCTGACGCCACCCTGGTGGCCGGCTACCGAGCCTGGCAGGAGCTCGGGCGCCACGTCAGGCGCGGCGAACACGGCATCGTCATCCTCGCTCCGGTGGTCGTCCGGAGTCGAGCCAACGAGGAATCGCTGCCCGCACTTCGGGCAGCAACCGTTTCGGACGAAGAGAGCCGCGAAGAGGAGGGTGGCCACCCGGACCTGAGCTCAAGGGACGAACGGGTCATCCGATTCCGGCCCGTCTACGTCTTCGACGTGAGCCAGACCGAAGGGAAGCCCCTCCCGGAGCCACCCGTCCAGACGCTCCGGGGCCACTCCAAGGCGGCGGAGCGCCTCTACCGCGCGCTTCTCCGCATGGCCGCGGCGGAGGGGATCCGCGTGGCGGAGACCTCCGAACTGGGCGGTGCCCATGGCGTCTGGCGCCCGCAGGAGCGAGAGATCCTCCTTCTCGCCTCCGATCCGCCGGATCAGCGGGCGAAGACGCTGGCCCACGAACTCGCCCACGCCTGGCTCCACCCCGCAGGGTACCCCTACGAGCAGAACCGGGCGCGCGCCGAGACGGAGGCCGAGAGCGTGGCCTACGTGGTCTCGGCGGCAAGGGGCCTCGACACGTCCCGCTACTCCTTCGGCTACGTGCTCGGGTGGGCCCAAGATCCGAAGCTCGTGCGCGAGTCAGGCGAGCGGATCCAGGCGACCGCCCGACGCATGATCGATCGACTCGAGGAGCTTGAGCACCGCTGGGAGCAGGTGGAGAGAACCCACGCCGGGCTTGGAAACCCACGGGGCGAGCGCGAGGAAGCGCTCGCCCTGGAACGATAGGAGGCGTCAGCATGGACGACCGCATTCTCGACGAGGACGGAGAGCCGCTGGTGCTCACCGTCGCCGAGGTGGCCCGGCTCCTGAGGGTCGGCCAGACCACCCTGCGCCAGGCGCTCAAGCGGGGCGACATCCCCCACGTGCGCCTGGGCCGGCGGATTCTCATCCGCCGCGACGCGCTCTTCGCGTGGATGGAGGAGCGGGAGCAGAGGGCTGCAATCACCACCGGCTGAAAGGCCGCCCGCGAAGGTCATGGCGGCTCCCCGGCGTACTTCCTGGGCCGGAGGGGCCACCTCGCCTTTCGAGCGAGGTGACCAGAACCTTGGCAAAGGCACAACAGGCAAAAAAGGGCGCCGCTCCACGGGGCCACATCGAGCGGCGTGGGCAAAGCTCCTGGCGGGTGGAGGTCACCCTCGGGACCGAGCCTACCACCGGCCGGCGAAAGCGCCTACGGGTCACGGTCCGAGGGACCGAGGAGGACGCGCAGCGGAAGCTGACGGAGCTCCTGCGCCAGGCCGACCTCGGGCAAGCGGTAGAGCCGTCGAGAATCACTGTGGGAAGGTACCTCGAGCAGTGGATCGAAACTGTCAGACACCAACTCGCACCCTCAAGTCACATCGCCTACGGATTCGCTCTCCGGTCGTGGCGGAGAACCAGCTTGGCCGACATCCGCCTGCAAGCCCTGACGGCCCTCCAGGTGGAACGCGCCCTGGGCGAGCTGCTCGCGGCCGGGCTTTCGCCCCGCACGGCGGCCACGCGATTGACCATCCTTAAGCGGGCGCTTTCCGATGCGGTACGATGGGGCTTGCTGCCGGCCAACCCGGCGGCGCGGGTGAAGCGCCCCAAATGGGTCGGGCCGGAGATGCGGGCCTTGGATGAAGGCGAGGCCAAGCAGCTTGCCCAAGCCGCTCGGACGGCGGAAGAGACGGGAGCAGGGAGAAAGTACGCCCGCATCATCCTCTTGGCCCTCGCCACGGGGATGCGTCTCTCCGAGATTCTCGGCCTGCGCTGGTCGGACGTGGGGCCGCGGGAGCTGAGCGTGCGCCAGGGACTCCGCGACGGTCACACGCCCCACCCACCGAAGACGGCGGCTGCGATGCGGACGATCCCCCTGGCAGACCAGGCCCTCCAGGCTCTGCGGCGGCAGCGGCACTGGCAGTTGGAGCAGCGACTCGCTTGGGGCCCGGCCTGGAGGCAGACGGACTACGTCATGACGCACGAGGATGGCTCCCCGATCGCGGAAAGGATGGTGGAGCTCTGGTACAAGCGCTGGATTCGCTCGGTCGGGTTGCGGGAGCCTGCTCCCCGGATTCACGACCTGCGGCACACCTGGGCTACGCTCCAGCTCCGCGCGGGGACTCCGGTCCACGTCGTGAGCCGGCTGCTCGGGCATTCGAGCATCGCTGTCACCCTCTCCGTGTACGCCCACGTATTGCCCGAGGAGACGGTGGGAGCTGCGGAGACAGCCGACAAATGGCTCCATGTTTAGGGCACATCCAGGGCAGGAGACCGAGACGGCAGGCGGCGCTGTCCCCAATCCGGTCCCCAATCATGGGGGCAAGCAACCGCAACCTGGCTCAGGACAAGGGCTTCCGGGGGTGGGTACTTTGAACGCCTGGTTCACCGAGGAACAGACGCGCGACATGCGCCTCTCGCTGCGCGTCCGCTCGCTCCTGCACCGGGAGCGGAGCGGCTACCAGGAGATCGCCGTCTACGAGACGGCGGAGGTGGGGCGCCTCCTGGTCCTGGACGACGTGATCATGACCAGCGAGAGGGACGAGTTCGGCTACCACGAGATGATCAGCCACGTGGCGCTCTGCACGCACCCGGCGCCGCGCCGCGTGCTCATCATCGGCGGCGGCGACGGCGGCACGCTGCGCGAGGTGGCGCGCCACCGCGAGGTGGAGGAGATCCACATGGTGGAGATCGACGAGCGGGTGATCGAGGTGTCGCGCCGCTTCCTGCCCTCCATCGCCGCCGCCTTCGACGACCCGCGCCTCCGGCTGCACATCGACGACGGCATCGAGTACGTGCGCGCCGCGGCCGAGAAGGGCGACCGGTACGACGTCATCCTCTGCGACTCCACCGACCCGGTGGGGCCGGCGGCGGGCCTCTTCAGCGCCGACTTCTTCCGGAACGCCGCGGCGGCGCTGGGCGAGGAAGGGCTCTACGCCGCCCAGACCGAGTCGCCCTACTTCAACCGCGAGCTGCTGAGCGGCGTCCAGCGCGACCTGCGCGAGGCCTTCGGGCGGAGCTACCTCTACCTGAGCGCCGTCCCCACCTATCCGGGCGGCCTCTGGAGCTTCTCCATGGGCTCGAAGGGGCCCGACCCGACGGGAGCGGAGCTGCACTTCGAGCGGGTGGAGGGGATGCCGCTCCGCTTCTACTCGCCCGAGGTGCACCGCGCCGCCTTCGCGCTGCCGCCCTTCGTGCGCGAGCTGCTGCCGGGGGAGGCGCGGGGGGCGCGGTGAGCGGGCGGTTCGTGCGGCGGGGGGGCTTCCTGGGCGCGGTGGAGCGGGAGCGTGCGCGCGCGGTGCTGGTGGGCCTGCCGCTGGACGCCACCACCAGCTTCCGCGGCGGCACGCGCGAGGCGCCGGCGCGGGTGCGCGAGGTCTCCGACGTGCTGGAGGAGTACAGCCTGGAGCTGGACCGGAGCCTGGAGGAGCACCCGCTGGCCGACGCGGGCGACGTGGCCGTGGTGCCGGGGAACGTGGCGCTCTCACTCGGCCGCATCGAGGAGGCCGTGGGCGAGCTGCTGGACGAGGGGAAGCTGCCCCTCGGCGTGGGCGGCGAGCATCTGGCCAGCCTGGGCACCTTCCGCGCGCTCCTGGCGCGCCACCCCGACCTGCACGTGATCCAGCTGGACGCCCACGCCGACCTGCGCGACCGGTACGAGGGCGAGGCGCTCTCCCACGCCACCGTGTTGCGGCGCATGGCCGAGGCGCTGCCGCCGGGACGGGTCCACCAGTTCGGCGTCCGCTCGGCGGTGCCGGAGGAAATGGCCTTCGCGCGGGAGCGGACGGAGCTGGTGCCGGTTCAGGTGCTGGAGCCGGTCCGCCGCCTGGTCGGCTCGGGAAGGCTGGAAGGGGCACCGGTCTTTCTGACGGTGGACATCGACGTGGTCGACCCCGCCTTCGCCCCGGGGACGGGGACGCCCGAGCCGGGCGGGGTGAGCGCGCGCGAGCTGCTGGAGGCGCTCTACGCCATGGCGCCGCTGCGCGTCATCGCCTTCGACGTGATGGAGATCTCGCCGCCGCGCGACCTCTCCGAGCGGACGGCCATCCTGGGGGCGAAGCTGGTGCGGGAGGCGGCGCTGCTGTGGGGCTGAGGCGCACTTTCTGGACGGGGACGGCGCGGAACCGGAGGGGATGCGGGCGATGGGCGTGATCGAGCGGACGGTAGAGGAGCTGCGCGGCCGGCTGGAGGCCGCCTGGCGGGCGGCGGTGGCGGAGGGCGAGCTGCCGGAGGGCGGGTTGCCGCCCTTCGCCGTGGAGCGGCCCAGCGAGCCGGGCCACGGCGACTTCACCTCCAACCTGGCCATGCTGCTGGCGCGGACCGCAAGGAAGCCCCCCCGCGCCATCGGCGAGGCGCTCCTCCGCCACCTCCCCGCGGGCGCGGGGGCGGCGCCGGTGCGCGAGGTGGAGGTGGCCGGGCCGGGCTTCCTCAACTTCCACCTGGAACCGGGCTGGATCCGGCCGGTGGTGGAGGAGGTGCTCCGCGCCGGCGAGCGGTACGGACAGGCGCCCGCCAACGGGATCCGGGTCAACATCGAGTTCGTCTCGGCCAACCCCACCGGCCCGCTCAACGTGGTCAACGCGCGCGCCGCCGCCTTCGGCGACGCGCTGGCGGCGGTGATGGCGGCCGCCGGCTACGGCGCCTACCGGGAGTTCTACGTCAACGACGCCGGCGGGCAGTTCGAGAAGCTGGGCCTGGCCATGGAGCTGCGCGCCCGCCAGGAGCTGGGCGAGGCGGTGGAGCTGCCCGAGGGTGTCTACCCCGGCGAATACGTTCGCGACCTGGCCCGCCTCTGGCTCCAGCAGTGGGAGGCGCCCGCCGACCCCGAGCTCCGCCTCGACCTGCTCCGCCGGGAGGATCCCGCCCTGCGCGAGGCCATGGGCCGCTTCGCCGTGGAGAGGATCGTCGGGGAGCAGCGCCGGGTGCTGGAGCGCTATGGCGTCCGCTTCGACCGCTGGTCGCGCGAGTCGGAGATCCGCGCCCGCGGCCTCGACGGCGGGCCCGAGTGGGTGGTGGAGGAGCTCCGGCGGCGCGGCGCCGTGGAGGAGCGGGAGGGGGCGCTCTGGTTCCTCTCCGACCGCTGGGGCGACGAGAAGCCGCGCGTCCTCCGCCGCTCCAACGGCGAGCTTACGTACTTCGTGCCCGACGTCGCCTACCACGTCGACAAGTTCCGGCGCGGCTTCGACCGGCTCATCGACATCTGGGGGCAGGACCACCACGGCTACGTGGCGCGGATGCGGGCGGCGCTGGCGGCGCTGGGCTACGAGACGGAACGCTTCGAGGTGCTGATCAACCAGATCGTCCGCCTGGTGCGCGGCGGCGAGGTCGTGCGCATGTCGAAGCGGCAGGGCGAGTACGTCACCATGGAGGAGCTGCTGGACGAGGTGGGCACCGACGCCGCGCGCTTCTTCTTCCTGATGCGGACGATCAACAGCCACATGGACTTCGACCTGGACCTGGCCAAGCTCCAGGGCGAGGCCAACCCGGTCTACTACGTCCAGTACGCGCACGCGCGCATCGCCAGCATCCTCCGCCAGGGACGGGCGGAGGGGATGACGCCGCCCGGGCCGGGCGAGGTGCCCGCGGAGCGGCTGACGGAGCCGGCGGAGCTGGAGCTGATGCGGAAGCTGGGCGAGTTCCCGGAGGAGATCCGGCTGGCCGCGGAGGAGAGGGCGCCGCACCGGATCGCGACCTACGTGCGCGAGCTGGCGACGCTCTTCCACGCGTTCTACACGCGCTGCCGCGTCCTCGACCCGGCGGAGCCGGAGCTGACGCGCGCGCGCCTGGGTCTGGTGGAGGCGACGCGTATCGTCCTGGCGCGGGGGTTGGGGCTCCTGGGGGTGAGCGCGCCGGAGCGGATGTGAGCCGGGGCGACCGCGCCGCCGGGGCGGTCCGTCGCGCTCCCGTCGGAGGCCGGGGATCCTGGTGCCAGGAGGCGTGGCGATGCCCGTCGTGGAGCCGAAGTTGCGCTACGACCACCTCCGCCAGTTGCCGGAGGACGGAAGGCGCTACGAGCTCGCCGAGGGGGTGCTCTGGGCGAGTTCCCCGCCCAGGGAGCGCCACCAGCGCGTGGTGGCCCGGCTGGTCGCGTGGTTGGACGGCCTGGGGCGGGCAGGCCTCGGCCGGGTCTACCCGGCTCCCTTCGACGTGGTGCTCTCCGAGGAGACCGTCTTCCAGCCGGACGTCCTCTTCGTCCGGGAGGAGCATAGGGGCGTCGTGACCGAGGAGAACGTCCAAGGACCGCCGGACCTGGTCGTGGAGGTGCTCTCCGAGGCCACCCGGGAGTGCGATCTCGGGCTGAAGCTCCGCCTCTACGCCCATTACGGCGTGCCGGAGACCTGGATCGTCGATCCCGACGGTCGAAGCGTGCGCATCTTCCGCCGCGGCCCGGAGGGGAGATACGTCGAAGAGACGACCGTCCGCCCGGGGCAGGCCTTGACCTCGCCGCTCCTCGGCGACGCGCGGTTCCCGGTGGAGGAGCTCTTCGACGGAGGCGCGGGGCTCGCCTGAGGCGCGGGACTCGTCTCAGGCGCCGGCGCCCGTCTCGCCCTGCCGGTCCGCGGGGGCGGGCCGCGCTTCCCGGAAGCCGCGCAGCGGCGAGAAGACCAGCCAGAGTGCGGACGCGCCGGCCCCCGCCGCCGCGAGAAGGAGCGTCGCTCGCAGCCCGAGGAGCCTCCCCAGCAGGCCGCCCAGGAGCGACCCCAGCGGCATCAGACCCCAGACGATGAAGCGCAGGGTGGCGTTCATCCGCCCCAGGAGCGCGTCCGGCGTGATCGCCTGGCGGAGGCTGAGCGCGTGGACGTTGTAGACGGGGATGGCGCAGGCGGTGAGCAGGCCGCCCGCGACGACCATCGCCACCCGGGCCGCTCTCGGCCCGGCGGCCAGGGGAAGGCCCAGCTGCCCGAAGCCGATGGCCGCGGCGGAGAGGACGAGCGTCCGGCCGAGCCCGAGGCGCCGTCCCAGCGGCGCCGCCGCCAGGGCGCCCAGGAGCGCCCCTGCGCTCTGCTCCGAGAAGATGAGCCCGACGGCGACCGCGTCGAAGTGGAGCTCGCGCGTCAGGTAGAGGATGATCAGCGCCTCGGCCATGCTTCCGAAGAAGTTGCCGGTTCCCGTCGTGGCGGCCAGCGCTCGCAGCCGCGGCTCCCGGGCGACAAGCCGCAGCCCCTCGGCGACCTGCGCGCCGAGCGGCGGCTCCTCGGAGCCGCGCTCCGGGGCCGGTTCGGGGCGGCGGATCCCGGCGAGCGCCAGCGCGGAGAGGGCGAAAGAGGCCGCGTCGGCCAGGACCGCCAAGGCCGCGCCCCACAGGTGGACGAGGGCGCCGGCCAGCGAGGGACCTGCCACCCGCGCCAGCGAGCGGCTCACCTCAAGCTTGCTGTTCGCCTCGACCAGGTGGGGCCGTTCAACCAGGGCGGGGACGTACGCCTGGTAGCCCACCTCGAAGAGGACGGTCAGCGTTCCGGCCAGGAAGCCCACCCCGGCCAGCCACTCCACGCTCAACCGTCCCGCCAGCGCCCCCGCGGGGATCAGCGCCAGGACCAGGGCGCGGCCGGCGTCGGCGGCGACCATCGCCGGGCGCCGCCGGCTCCGGTCGAGCCAGGCGCCGGCCGGCAGCGCGAAGAGGAGCCACGGCAGCCACTGGACCGCGTTGAGGAGCCCCATCTGCTCCGGCGTCGCGTGCAGCCGGAGGGATGCGATCAGCGGCACGGCCAGCAGGGTGACCTGCGACCCGAAGAGCGAGACCGTCTGTCCCGCCCAGAAGAGCAGGAAATCCGCCTGCCGCCAGAGCCCTCCCGGCCGTCTCACCCTCCCGGCCTCCCTCCGGGCGGCGCAGGATTCGGTCGTCTCGTCGCCGTAACCTGCGGGAACATGCGTCGCGCGCCCCCCGACCGCGGCGGGCGGCACCGGGCGCGCGCGACGCCCTCACAGCGGGAGGAAGCGACCATGCACCCCAACGTGCAGCGGGTCCTGGCGGCGCTCCAGGCGGCCGGCCTGACCCCCGAGGTTCGCGAGATGCCGCAGTCCACCGCCACCGCCCGCGAGGCGGCGGAGGCCGTCGGGACGACCGTCGACCGCATCGTCAAGAGCCTCCTCTGGCTGGTCGACGGCGAGCCGGTGCTGGTGCTGGTCTCCGGGGCCCACCGCGTCGACGAGGCGAGGCTGGCGCGGGCGCTCGCCGGCCTCCTCGGGCGGGAACCTGGAAGCGTGCGGCGCGCGGACGCCTCGACGGTCAAGGCGGTGACCGGCTTCCCCGTGGGCGGCGTGCCGCCCGCAGGCCACCTCCGCCCCCTTCCCACGGTGGTCGACCGGAGTCTCCTCGACGGCGGCGAGGCCACCCTCTGGGCGGCCGCCGGGACGCCGCGCGCCGTCTTCGCGACGACGGCGGCCGACCTCCTCCGCCTGACGGGGGGCCGGCCGGCCGAGATCGCGGAGTAGCGCGGCCCGCGCGCTCCTCAGTCCGGGAGCCCGGGCGGGAGCCCGTCCGGTCCCTCCCGCCGCGAGTAAGCCACCCAGCGGGCCACCTGCCGCTCCAGCTCGTCCAGATCGAAGGGCTTGACCAGGTAGCCCTGCGCCCCCGCCAGGGAGGCTTCGCCCTCGGGCGGCACCCTGGCCGAGAGGATGAGGACGGGCAGGCCGGCGGTGGCCGGGCTGGCGCGGAGGCGGCGGAGCACCTCGTAGCCGTCGAGGCCGGGCAGGATCAGGTCCAGCAGGACCAAGTCCAGCGGCTCCCGCTCGGCGATGGCCAGCGCGGCGAAGCCGTCCGCGGCCTCCAGGACCGTGTAGCCCTGGAGTCCCAGGTCCGTCGCCAGCAGCTGCCGGATGTAGGGCTTGTCGTCGACGGCCAGCACGCGCCCGCGCTCTCCGGGCCGCTCCGCCCGCGACCGCGCTGCCCACGCCGCCCGCGGCCCCGCGCCCGGCCGCACCTGCCTGCCCGCTAAGATCAAGGCCATCCCCCCTGCCGGCCCGGGGCCGGGGCCCCGCCCGGCTCCCCGTGGGGCGCTTCCGCACGCTGCATCGATTCACGGGCCGCAAGCCGATTCCTGCCACCGATACCGTTGAACCGGAGGCCGCGGCGACGACCGGCGTCGCGCCGGGTCGAGCGGTGCCGGCGACGGCCGGTCCCCGCCCTGCCGTCGGGCCGGCCTTAACGGAGCCTTAACACTTCGTCCGGCCGGGGCGCCGCCGCTTCTGGTAGGTTGGAGGCGGAGCCGGGGAAGCTGAAGGTGGGGGCGGTACCGTGCAAGCGGAGGCGCCGGTGGTCACCGAGGAGCGTCCCGGTCCGCGCGCGGGCGTCGCGGCCTCGAGCGGAGGCGCCCGCGAGGCGGCGGCGGCCACGCAGCCCAAGATCGTGGTCCGGGATCTGAACACCTACTACGGCGCCAAGCAGGCGCTGAAGAACGTCAGCCTGGAGGCGCCCGCGCATCGCGTGACGGCGCTGATCGGTCCCTCGGGTTGCGGCAAGTCCACCTTTCTGCGCACGCTCAACCGGATGAACGACACCATCCCGGGCTTCCGACTGGAGGGCCGCGTCCTCCTGGACGACGAGGACGTCTACGCGCCCGGCGTCGACCCCGTGGCGCTCCGGCGGCGGGTGGGCATGGTCTTCCAGCGACCCAACCCCTTCCCGCGTTCGATCTACGAGAACGTGGCCTTCGGGCCGAGGCTCCACGGCCTCAAGAGGAAGGCCGAGCTGGACGAGGTGGTGGAGTGGAGCCTGCGCGCGGCCAACCTCTGGGAGGAGGTGCGGGACCGCCTGCGCGACTCGGCCTTCACCCTCTCGGGCGGGCAGCAGCAGCGCCTCTGCATCGCCCGGGCGCTGGCCGTCCACCCCGAGGTGCTGCTGATGGACGAGCCGGCCAGCGCCCTCGACCCCACCTCCACCAGCCGCATCGAGGACCTGATCACCTACCTGAAGAGCGAGTACACCATTATCATCGTCACCCACAACATGCAGCAGGCGGCGCGCATCTCCGACCAGACCGCCTTCTTCCTCGACGGCCAGCTGGTCGAGGCGGGTCCGACCAGCGAGATCTTCACCCGGCCGAGGGAGAAGCGGACGGAGGAGTACATCACCGGCCGGTTCGGCTGACCGGCGCGGGCGCCGCCGGGAGGCAGAAGCGTGAAGCAGAGGGGCGACCTTCTCTTCCGGGCCTTGACCACGCTGGGCGGCCTGCTGATCTTCCTCGTGGTCGCGCTGATGCTGGTGCAGATGGTGGAAGGCTCGCTGCCCATCCTCTCCCGGGCGGGAGTGGGCTTCTTCGCCGGCACCACCTGGGATCCGGTCCACTCCGTCTTCCACGCCCTGCCCTCCATCTGGGGCACGCTGGTCAGCTCCTTCATCGGCCTCCTCATCGCCGTCCCCTTCGGCCTGGCGGTGGCCATCTTTCTCTCGCAGGTGGCGCCGCACTGGCTGGCGGGCACCGCCTCGGTGGCGGTGGAGCTGCTGGCCGCCATCCCCAGCGTGGTCTACGGCTACTGGGGCATCTTCGTGCTGGCTCCGCTCATGCGCCAGGTCATCGAGCCGGCGCTGTCGGCCGCGCTGGGCTGGCTGCCCTTCTTCCAGGGGCCGCCCTTCGGCATCGGCATGCTCTCGGCCGGGCTGATCCTCTCCGTCATGGTCCTGCCCACGGTGACGGCCGTGGCGCGCGACGTGCTGGCGGCGGTGCCGGTGGAGCAGCGGGACGCGGCGCTGGCGCTGGGGGCGACGCGCTGGGAGGCCATCACCGGGGCGCTGCTTCCTTATGCGCGGACGGGGCTGGTGGGCGCCGTGGTGTTGGCGCTGGGGCGCGCGGTGGGCGAGACGATGGCGGTCACCATGCTGATCGGCAACCAGCCGACGCTCTCGCTCTCGCTCTTCTCGCCCGCCTACTCCATGGCCAGCATCATCGCCAACGAGTTCACCGAGGCGACGACCACCCTGCACGTCTCCGCCCTGATCGCCATCGGGCTGACGCTCTTCGTGCTGGGCTTCGTGCTCAACGCCGGGGCGCGGCTTCTCGTCTGGCAGATGGACCGGCGCCTGGGGGGTGCGCGGGGGTGAGCCGGGCGACGGAGCTGGCGGAGGCGGTCGGCGGGCCGGGCGGCTATCCGGTGGAGCTTCCTCCCGTCGACACGCGCTGGCGGAGGCGGAAGGACCGGCTGATGGTGGGGCTGACCGTCCTCGCCTTCGCCCTGGCGCTGGTGCCTCTCCTCCACATCCTGGGCTACACGCTCTGGCACGGCCTGCCGGTGCTCGACTGGGCCTTCTTCACGCGCCTGCCGGCGCCGGTGGGGGAGGCGGGCGGAGGCGTCCTGCAGGCGCTGGTGGGGACGACGGTGATCGTCCTCCTGGCGGCGCTGATGGGCGTCCCGGTGGGGCTGTTGGCGGGCGTCTACCTGGCCGAGTTCGGCCGCGGGCGCTTCGCGGCCTGGCTCAGCTTCCTGAGCGACGTCCTGACCGGCGTCCCCTCCATCACCGTGGGCATCTTCGCCTACACGGTGATCGTCGTCCCGATGCGCTCCTTCTCCGCCCTGTCGGGGGCGGTGGCGCTGGCCGTGCTGATGGTGCCGACGGTGACGCGGACGACGGCCGACATGCTGCGGCTGGTGCCGGTGGAGATGCGCGACGGGGCGCTGGCGCTGGGCGCCCCCTACTGGTACGCGGTGCTGGCGGTGGAGATGCGACAGGCGCTGCCGGGCATCGTGACGGGCGTGCTCCTGGCGGTGGCCCGGGTGGCCGGGGAGACGGCGCCGCTCCTCTTCACCGCCTTCGGCTCCAACGTGCTGGTCTGGAACGTGCTGCGGCCCATGGCGACCATGACGCTCCAGATCTTCCAGTACTCCATCTCGCCCTGGCCGGCGCAGCAGCAGCTGGCCTGGGGCGCCGCCCTGGTCCTCATCCTGCTGGTGCTGGCGCTCAACCTGGGGGCGCGCGCCCTCGCCCGCCGCATGTCGCGCTACAACGCCGGGCGCTGAGCGAAGCCGCCCGTCTCCGGGCCGGCCGACGGTGCGCCCTCCCCCTCCGGGCCGGCCGCCGGCGAGCCGTCCTGCGGCCCCTCGCCGGCCTCCTCGGCCGCCTGGCCCAGCGGACGGAGGCGGAGGCTCTGCCGCCGCGGGCGGACCTGGGCCACCTGGACGCGGAGGCGGCCGCGCGCGGGTGCCGTCAGCCGCCCCTCCAGGCCGCCCAGGGCGGGAAGGGTGCAGGCGCCCGTCTCGCCGGCCTGGCCCTCGAAGACCTGGTCGCGGTGGAGCTCCAGGTAGCGCAGGAGCCAGTAGCGCTGGCGGGTCTGCAGGGCGCGCCGGACCTCGCTCATGCCGCGCTCGATGTAGCCGATCAGCTCGCCCATGGCCAGCTCGTCGTAGAAGGGCCGCCCCTCACGGAGCAGCGCCAGCAGCTGGCGCTGGGCCACCAGGTCGCCGAAGCGGCGCAGCGGCGAGGTGGCCTGGATGTAGGGGTTGAGCGCCAGCACCTCGTGCGGCCCCGGCTCCACGCTCACCCGGGCGCCCTCGCCGCGGCGCGAGGTGCGGAAGGGCGCGGGGACGCGGGAGCGCGCCAGGAAGCGGGCGAAACCGTGGTTCCCCCAGATCATGGCCTCGGCCACCAGGCGGCGCGCGGGCGTGTCGTAGAGCGGCTCCACCCGGATGCTGCCGCCTTCCACGCGCACCTCCACCTCGCTGTGCTCGAAGCGATGGGCGCCGGCGGCGACGCGCCCCTCCTCCAGGCGCTCGGTGAAGGCGCGCAGCCGCTCGAGAGGCGCGGCGAAACGCGCCTCCGGACCGGCCCCCGCCTCCCCGCCCCCGGCCAGCGTCCGGTCCACTTCGTCGTAGGTGAGGCGCGCGCTCAGACAGAGGAGCGCCAGCTCCAGCTCCTCCTCCAGCAACTCGCCGCTGGCGGCGTCGAAGCGGAGGTAGACGGAGAGGGCGGGCCTCGCCTCCCGTTCGCTGAGCGAGAGCCAGCCCTCCACCAGCTCGGCCGGGAACATGGGCAGGACGCCCTCGGGGAAGTAGAAGGTCTCGCCCCGCCGCATCGCCTCCCGCTCCAGCGGCCCGCCCGCGGGCACGGCCAGCGCCGGCGCGGCGATGTGGACGCCCAGGCAGAGGCGGTCGCCCTCTGCCCAGAAGGAGATGGCGTCGTCCACCTCGCGCGTCTCGGCCGAGTCCACCGCCAGGACCGGCGCCCCGACCGCCTCGGCGAGGGCGCGGGGGAGGCCGCTGCCGGGGCGCCTCTCCAGCAGCCGGCGCGCCTCCTCCAGCGCGGCCGCCGAGCGCCCGCGGGGCAGCTCGTGGCGCTCGAAGGTCTCGTTGACGTCCTGGTCGAGCACGCCGGCCGCCTCCAGCAGCTCCAGCGCCTCGTCGGCGCCCTCCAGGCCGGAGGCCTGCGCCAGCTCCGCCGAGGGCGGTCGCGCCTCGCCGTGGAGCGCCCAGAGCGCCAGGGCGCGCGCCTCGTCGCGCGCCTCGGGGGGCAGGAGCTCCTCGTGGATCCAGGCGGGGGCGGCGGGGTCCGGCGGCGCCGGAGGCGGCGGCTCCCCCTCCAGGCGGCGGGCCAGGGAGGGGCGGAGCCGCTCCACCCAGGCGGCCAGCGCCGCCAGCCGCCGGCCGCGTGCCTCCAGGGCGGAGGCCTCGCGCCGGGCCGCCTCGACCCGTTCCGCGCTGCGCGGCAGAAGGCGGCCCTCGGCCGCCTCGAAGAAGGTGTTCTCGCGCGACAGCTGGACGGCCAGGGCGAGGAGCGCCTCGGGGGCCGCTTCCTCGCCCAGGTAGAGGCGGGCGAGCTCCTCCAGGCGGAAGCCGGGCGGGGCGGCGGCGCGGCCCTCGCCGGCGACGCCGGCCGCCTCGTCCAGGGCGGCCGACCAGAGGAGCTCCAGGTCGACGGGCCAGCGCGCGGCCAGCGCCTCCAGGGCGGCGGCCACCTCCAGCCGCGAGGAAGGCTCGCCGACCCCCGGCGCCTCCCCGACCAGCCAGGCGCGCTCGGGCGCCAGCTCCACCCGCTCGCCGTCGGGCGCCAGCAGGAGCCAGCGGCCCCGCGGCCCGCCGTTCAGCCGCGCCGCCACCTGGAGCCGGCGGCGGCGCTCCCAGACCACCATCTGCATGAGTCCAGTCTATCCGCTGCCTACCCGGGACGCACGGAGGCGGGCCCGACGGGCCCGCCCCGCGCCCGAGCCGCCTGCCGGCCCGCCGAGGCTCAGCCGGCGGCCTCTCCCCGGGCGGCCTCCGCCTCTTCCCGGCGCCCGAAGAGGCGCGGCCAGAGCCAGCGGTCGACGCCCAGGTAGCCCGCGTTGGTCCCGGCCACCAGGATGAGCAGGGCCAGCGTGTAGAGCCAGCCGTTGGAACTGGAGGAGCCGGCCAGCATGAAGTTGAGGTTCATCAGCGCCCCGCCTGCGGCGGCGATGGGGGTGAGGAAGCCGAAGATCAGCCCCAGCCCGACGAGCAGCTCCGCCCCCACGATGAAGTAGGAGAAGGCCGGACCGGCGTGGATGTTGATCAGGAAGTGCAGGAAGTCGCGGTACCACCAGTGCGCGGAACCGGGGACCGGCTTGCCGTCGGGACCCACCAGCAGGCCCGCGCCCTTCGTCCAGAAGCCCGTGATGGCCGTCCCGGCCTTGGCGCCCACCCAGACGTCCTCGTGCAGCTTCTCCCAGCCCGCGACCAGCCACTGCCAGCCGACGTAGACGCGCAGCAGGAGCCAGATCCAGCTGTAGGCCCGGTCGCGGAAGAGTCGCATGACGCCCACCTTCGACGCCTCCTTCCCGGGGAGCGTCCGGGGTTCTCCTCCGGGCCGGGCTCGCCGTCCCGGCCCGCCTCCGCCTCCCCGCATCGGCCCGAGCGTAGCGGCGGGCGCGGGCGGCCGTTCATCCGCCCGCGAGAGTAACTTCTGCCCGATCTCCTGGTGTTTCTGCCCTTCTCGCCCATTGGCGCCTCGGTCCTGGACCTTACAATGAATCTAGGTTCACCAACTTACACGACGGCCGCCGCCGGCAGGCGCAGTCAGGCGGGATGGCGAATAGGATTCCGGGCGCCCGGGCCCCGGGGACGTCTTCGGTTGGGCGGGCCCGCCGGCGCAGCCGCGTGCGATGGGGGGATGGAGATGCCCAACGAGACGCCGAAGGCGGGTCTGGAAGACGTCGTCGCCGGGATGTCCGAGATCTGTTTCATCGACGGCCTGGAGGGACGCCTGCTCTACCGGGGCTACGACATCCACGACCTGGCCGAGCATGCGTCCTTCGAGGAGGTCGTCTACCTGCTCTGGTACGGCGCGCTGCCCACGCGGGCGCAGCTGGAGCGGCTGGAGTCCGAGCTGGGCGGCCACCGGCTGCCCGCGGACGTGCTGGAGTACCTGCGCCGGGCGCCGAAGCAGGCCAACCCCATGTCCATCCTGCGCACGGCCGTCAGCATGCTCTCGGACAGCGACGAGCGGGCCGACGACAACTCGCGCGAGGCCAACCTGGCCAAGGCGGCGCGGATGACGGCGCTCATCCCGGCCATCGTGGCCGCCTACGCCCGGCTGCGCCAGGGCCTGGAGCCGGTGGAGCCGCGGCCGGAGCTGGGCCTGGCCCGGAACTTCCTCTACATGCTCAACGGCCGCCAGCCCGAGGAGCGCGTCGGCCGCATGTTCGACGTCTGCCTGGTGCTGCACGCCGACCACGAGCTGAACGCCTCCACCTTCGCCGCGCGCGAGACGGTCAGCACGCTCTCCGACCTCTACTCGGCGATCACGTCGGCCGTCGGCACGCTCAAGGGCCCCTCGCACGGCGGCGCCAACACGGCCGTGATGAAGATGCTGCTGGAGATCGGCGAGCCGGAGCGGGTGGACGCCTGGATCCACGAGGCGCTGGACAACAAGAAGAAGATCATGGGCTTCGGCCACCGCGTCTACCGCACCGAGGACCCGCGGGCGACGCACCTGCGCGAGTTCTCCCGCGAGCTCTGCGAGCGGACCGGGAACGGCAAGTACTTCCTGATGCAGCAGCGCATCGAGGAGATCATGCTCCAGGAGAAGGGGCTCTACCCCAACGTCGACTTCTACTCGGCGACCACCTACTACTCCATGGGCATCCCGGTCGACCTCTTCACGCCCATCTTCGCCGTCAGCCGCATCTCCGGCTGGACGGCGCACGCGCTGGAGCAGTACGCCAACAACCGGCTGATCCGGCCGCGCGCCGAGTACGTGGGACCGACCCGCGAGACGTACGTGCCCATCGACGAGCGCTGAGCGTGCGGGCGCCCCGCCTCCGGCAGGCGCGGGGGCGGGGCGCCAGGCCGCGGCGGAAGGCCCCGCCCGCCGGCCCGGCTGCCGGTGGGCGGGGCCTTCTCGTCGGCGGGGGAAGGGCCCGGCGGCCGGCTCCGGCCCCTCCGCGCGCGGCTAGCGGGCGGCGGAGCCGGCCCGCCGTGGCGCCCGGTCCCCGGCTTCGGACGCTTCGGGCTCGCCGTGGACCAGCCAGACGAGGCCCGCCAGCAGGACCAGCGCGCCCAGCAGCTGGCTCGGGGCGAGGCGCTCACCCAGGAGGAGGACGCCCCAGAGCAGGGCGAAGACGGGCTCGCTGGTGGCCAGGATGGCCGTCCGGGCCGGCCCGATGCGCTCCAGGCTGCGCGCCAGGGCCAGGATGGCGACGAAGGTGGGGACGAGGCCGAGGGCGAGGGAGGCCCACCAGGCGCCGGCGCTCCAGCCGCCGGGACCTCCCCGGAGCCAGCTCCAGGCCATGCTCCCCGAGCCGGGCAGAGCGGCGCCGGTCCAGGCGGCCACGGCCAGGAGGGCGAGGAGCCCCCAGGAGACGGAGAGGCGGGCGGCCCGCTCGGGCGGCGTGCCGGCGGCGATCACCCGGTGGACCAGGAGCATCTGCACGGTGTTGGAGAGCGCCGCGGCCAGCGCCAGGAGGACGCCTGCCGACCACTCCCGTCCGCCGGCCCAGGAGGCGCCCGCCACCAGGAAGGTGCCCGCCAGCGCCACCGCCAGCGCGGCCACCCGCCGGCGCGTCAGCCGCTCCTCCCCCAGCCAGTGCGCGCCCAGGGAGACCCAGACCGGATAGGTGTAGAGGAGCAGGATGGCGAGCGAGGTGGGCAGCCGGGCGAAGCTGGCGAAGAGGAGAAGGGTGGTGCCAGCGTAGCCGACGACGCCGGAGAGCACCAGCTCGAGCCGGAGGCTTCGCGGAGCGGGTGCGGCCTCCTCCCGGCCCCCGGCGCCCAGCCGCTCGGCGGCGCGGAGTGCCAGCACGGCGACCGCGTAGCGAAGGAGCAGCACGGGCGGGACGGCCCCGCCGCCCGCGGCGGCGGCGCGGGCGAGCAGACCCTCGGTGCTGAAGGCGAGGGCGGAGAGGATGGCCCAGAGAAAGCCCGGCAACGGCAAGACCCCTCGTCAGGACGGCCGGCGAGCCTCCTCCCGTCCCGGAGACGGGCCGCCCGGGCCGAGGAGCGCCAGCAGAGAGCAGAGCTGCTCCACCACCGGCGGCTCGAAGGAAGCCGCCAGCTGGATCAAGCGGCGCAAGTCGGGCCGGTCCAGGAGGAGCGTGGCCGTCTCGCGCAGGTCGCGCGGCAGGTAGGAGACCAGCGAGGCGGTGTCGCCCAGGATCTCGGCCATGCTGACGCCGTAGGTGGTGGCCAGCTCGCGCAGCGTCTCCAGGTCCGGCTGCCGCTCGCCCCGCTCGTAGCGGCCGATGGTGGAGAAGTGCCTGCCGGTCAGCCGCTCGACGTCGTAGAGGCTGAGATGACGCTCGAGGCGGAGGCGCCTGAGCCTCTCGCCCAGGCTGCGCACCGCCGGACGCCCGGCGGCGCCGGCCCCCGGCACTCGCGGGTCTGGCGTCTCGCGCCCTCCGCGCCCTCCCGCCGGCATCCTGGCGGCCTCGCCTCCCACGCCACCTTTGGCGCGGGACGGCCGCTCACCTATAGCCGTTTTGTCACGTCCTGCGCCTTCCGGCGTCCAGGACGGGCCGCCCGCCGGCCGCGTCCCGCGGCGCGGCCGGCGGTTCCGGCGTGCCCAGCATACGACAAAACCGCGGCGACCGGCGGGAGCCGTGCGGGGGGCGCCGGCGTGGCCGGCGCTCGTCGCCCGCCTAGCCGCCCGCGGGGGCCGCGTCGAAGACCGCCTGGACGGTGGCGGTGACGGTCAGCTGGCCCGGCTGGAGCGGCACGGCCGCCTCGGCCGCCGGCAGGGAACGGACGGCGAAGGGGATGGGCGAGCCGGCGTCGCCCACCTGGAGCGAGCGCAGACCCAGGAGGCGCAGACCGGCGTGGGCCGCCGCCGCCTGGGCGCGCTCGCGCGCGTCGTCGATGGCCAGCTGGACCGCCTGGCGCTCCAGCGCGCTGCGGTCGCGCAGATCGAAGACGACCCCGCCCGACTGGTTGGCCCCGGCCTGGGCGGCGGCGTCGAGGACGGCGCCGGCGCGGTCGGCCGGCACGCCGACGGAGAGCATGTGGACCGCCTCGTAGGCCGACGGGGCGGCGGCCGTTCCCTCCGAGCCGTAGACGGGGGCGAGCGAGTAGTCGGAGGTCTGGATCTGCCGGCTGTCGACGCCGGCCTGGCGGAGCGCCTGGAGCACCTTTTCCATCGCGGCGCCGGCCGCCTGCGAGGCGGCCTGGGCGCTGGCGGCGCGTACGCGGACGCCCAGCTGGAGCCGCGCCCAGTCGGGCGTCGCCTGGACGCTTCCGCTGCCGCCCACGGTGAGGGTGGCCGTCCCGTCCGCCGAGCCGGCCGGCGCGGCCAGGGCGGCCGCCTGCGGCGGGCGGCGGAGCGGGACGGGCAGGCCCGGCAGGACCAGGAGGGCGAGCAGGCCGAGGAGCGCCAGCAGCGCCGCCGCCAGCACCGGGAGCGCGGCGCGGGGGCTGCGCGGCGGCGGGACGGAGGAGCCTTGCGACGTCATGGGAACACCTCCCGCCCTCTGAGACGTGTCGCGAGGAAGGAAGTTCCGGCGGCGCCAGCTTCCTCCCGCTGCGCCAGCCCGCCACTGGCCTGCTGCCCGCTGGCGGGCGGCGGTGCAACTGCCAGCTTGGCCGGCGCGGGCGCTCCAAAAGCTCTTCGGGGTGAGATGCATGGAGCGACGCGTGCCGCGGGCGTACGCGGCCGGCCTGCTACTGACGGCCCTTCTCCTCGCCGCCTGCCTTCCGGCCGGCCGGACCGTGCCGGGCCGGCCGGGCGGGCAGCCCCGCGCGCGGGCCGCGACCCCGGCCGGGCCCTGCGCGGGCGCCCAGGCCGGGCCGGAGGCGCCGCGCCCTGCCGTCGCGGCCGGTCCTTCGGCCGGGAGCGACTCCGCCCCCGGCCGGCCCGGCGACGAGGCGGAGCTCCGGCAGACCGGAGTGGCCGGCGGCCGGCCGGCGGGGCTCGACGACCGGCGCCTCCGGGAGCTCCTCCGCCGCTACCGCCTGAGCGTCGCCATGGGCACCTACCGCACCAGCTACGCCCACGCCAGCGCCTCCCAGGCCGGCAACATCGAGCTGACGGCGCGGCGCCTCGACGGGCAGGTGGTGGAGCCGGGCGCCGTCTTCTCCTTCAACGGGCGGCTCGGCCCGTACGACCGCGCCCACGGCTACGGCGAGGGGCGCATGTTCCTCGGCGACCGCATCGTGCCCAGCGTGGGCGGAGGGGTATGCCAGGTGGCCAGCACGCTCTTCAACGCCGTGGTGCTGGCCGGCCTGCCGGTGGTGGAGCGCCACCTGCACGGTCTGCTGGTGCCCTATCTGCCGCCGGGACAGGATGCCACCGTCGCCGAGGAGGCCGGCCTCGACTTCCGCTTCCGGAACGACCGCTCCTATCCTCTGGTCGTCGCCGCCGACACGCTGCCCGGACGCTGGCTGCGGGTGACCGTCTGGGGCCGCGAGCAGCCGCCCGAGATCCGCTGGGAGCATCGCATCTCCGACTGGCGGCCGGCGCCGCTGGAGCGCCTGCCGGCCGGGCCCGGAGAGGGGAAGGGCGAGCCGCTCCCCGGGGGCGGCCGCCTGCTGGCCCCCGGGCAGCCGGGCCTGACGGTCCACAGCTGGATCGTGCGCAGCCTCCCCGGCGGCTGGCAGCGCATCGACATGGGCGTCCACACCTACCTGCCCAGCCCGCGCATCCTCCGGCTTCCGCCGACCGCTCCGGGCGGGCGGGGCGGCCCCGAGGGCGGCCGGGCCGGCGGGGGGCGACCGGGGGCGTAGGCCAACCCTTCGCCCGCATAGAGGAAGAGGGCGGGGTGGCGCGATGCCGCCGGCTCTCCTGCTGGCCGGGCGGATCCTCCTGCTGGCGGGCGAGCAGCTGCTGGTCAAGCGCCTCGCCGGCGGCCGGGCGGGCGAGCTGGCGGTCACCTTCCTCTTCTTCGCCTGGGCGACGCTGGCGCTCCTGCCCTTCGCCCTGGGCGCGGCGCTGGGGGCCGGGGGCGACGCGGCGCGGCAGGGGATGCTCCGCCTGGCCGGGCGGTGGCCCGAGCTGGTCGCCGCCGGCCTGGTCTACACCGCCGCCTTCGCGCTCTACGTGGCCGGCCTGGTGCGGGGCGAGCTGAGCCGCGTGGCGCCGCTGGCGGCCGTCAACCAGCTGGCGCTCCTCGTGCTGGCGGTGGGCTTCGGCGGCGAGCGGCCGACGTTGCCGCGCCTGGCCGGCATGGCGCTGATGGCGGCGGGGACGGTCCGCCTCGCCCGGCCGGTGCCGGCGGGGGACGGGGGGGCGGCGGAGGAGGAGCGCTGGGCCGCCCGGGCGACGGTGGGGTACGGGGTACTGGCGGCGGCCGCCCGCCTCCTCGACCGGGAGGCGGCCGCCGGGCTTCCTCCGGTGCTCTACGCCGCCGTCGTCGACGCCCAGGTGACCTTCTGGACGGCGCTGGCGGTCACCGCGGGCGGCGAGTGGGGCGAGGTGGCCGGGCTCCTGCGCCGCCGGCCGGGGGCGACGGCGGGGGCGGGGGCGGCCAACGCGGGCTCCTATCTGCTGCTGGTCCTGCTCCTCCCCCGGCTGCCGCTGACGGTGCTGGAGCCGGCCGGCGCGCTGGCCGGCCTCCTGGCCGCGCTGGCCGGCATCGCGCTGGACGGAGAGAGCGGGCGCGGAAAGCTCCTGCCGGCGCTGCTCATGGCGGCAGGCTCCTTTTGCCTGGCGGCCTGAGGCGGCGGGTCGGGGCGGCCGGCGCCTCCCGGCCGTGCCGGCCCCGGGGCGAGGGGGAGAGCGCGTGAAGGCGGTCTTCTGGGGCAGCGGCGGCTGCCGCGGCTGGAGGCGCGCCCTGGCCTGCGCCGGAGCGGCCGCGGCGCTGGTGGCCCTCGCCGGCCTGGCGCGGGCCCTGGCCATGGGGGCGACGACGGCGCCGCCCGCCGCATCGCCGGCGGCTTCGCCCTCCGCCACCGCACCGGGGCGCGCCACCGCCCGGGTGGTGACCGCGGCCCGGCCGGGCGACCACCTGATCGCCCTCACCTTCGACGACGGGCCCGACCCGCGCTTCACGCCCGAGATCCTCGCGATCCTGCGCCGCTACCGGGCGGAGGCCACCTTCTTCGTCGTCGGCCAGGAAGCCCAGCGCCATCCCGACCTGGTGCGCGCCATCGCCGCCGCCGGGAGCGAGGTGGCCTCCCACGGCTGGAGTCATACCAGCTTCCAGCGGTTGAGCGAGGGGGCCATGGAGGAGGAGCTGGCGCGGACGAACCGGCTGATCCGGAGCCTGACCGGGCGGCCGGCTCGCCTCTTCCGGCCGCCCTACGGGCGCTACAACGCCACCGTCCTCTCCGTCGCCGCGCGGCTGGGGATGACGGTGGTCCTCTGGACGCCGGGCCACGATCCCTTCGACTGGGCCGGGGCGCTGCCCGGGCTGATCGTGCAGCGCTGCTGCAACCGCATCCAGGGCGGCGAGATCATCCTTCTCCACGACGGCGGCGGCGACCGCCGGAACACCGTGCGCGCGCTGGGCGCCATCCTGGAGCGGCTGCGGGCGGAGCACTACCAGGTGGTGACGGTCAGCGAGATGCTGGAGCGGGCGGCCCGGCTCGGGTCGACCGGCCGGTCCGCCGGGTCCGCCGCGGCCCCGCGCCCGGCGGCCGCGCCCGCCTCGCGTTGACACTCTTCGCGGGCCATCGCTAGACTGGGGGACGGCCGGCCGGCCCGGTGCGACCGGGCGGCCCCGCCTCGTCCTGATCCGCTTTCTCTCGCGAGCACGTCGCATGTTGCCTTCCGGGAGGTACCCGCATGGGGCCGCAGCGCCCGACCAAGTTCATCTTCATCACGGGAGGGGTCGTCTCCGGACTGGGCAAGGGCATCACCGCGGCCTCGCTGGGACGGCTCCTGAAGGAAGCCGGCTTCACCGTCTCGCTCCAGAAGGTCGATCCCTACATTAATGTCGACGCCGGGACCATGAACCCGCTCCAGCACGGCGAGGTCTTCGTCACCCTCGACGGCGCCGAGACCGACCTCGATCTCGGGCACTACGAGCGCTTCACCGACACCACCGTCAGCCGCGCGCACAACATCACCACCGGTCAGATCTACCTGAGCGTCATCGAGAAGGAGCGGCGCGGCGACTACCTGGGCGGCACCGTCCAGGTGATCCCCCACCTGACCAACGAGATCAAGCACCGCATCCGCTCGGCGGGCGCGGGCGCCGACGTGGCCATCGTCGAGGTGGGGGGGACGGTGGGGGACATCGAGAGCCTCCCCTTCCTCGAGGCCATCCGCCAGCTGCGCATCGACCTGGGCCGCGACGACGTCCTCTATCTCCACGTCACGCTGGTGCCCTACATCGAGGCCTCGGGCGAGCAGAAGACCAAGCCGACGCAGCACAGCGTCAAGGAGCTCCGCTCCATCGGCATCCAGCCCGACGTCATCGTCTGCCGCTCGGAGCGCTCGCTCTCGCCGGAGATGCGCGAGAAGATCGCCCTCTTCTGCGACGTGCCCACCGAGGCGGTGGTGGAGAACGTGGACGCGGCCAGCATCTACGAGGTGCCGCTCCTCCTCCACCGGGAGGGCCTGGACCGCATCGTCCTCGACCGCCTGCGCCTGCAGCCGCGGCGGAGCGTCGACCTGCGTCCCTGGCGGGAGATGGTGGAGCGCATCCGCCGCCCGCGGCACCGCGTCCGCATCGGCTTCGTGGGCAAGTACGTGCGCCTGCCCGACGCCTACCTGAGCATCGTCGAGGCGCTCCATCACGCCGGCGCCGCCCATGACGCGCGGGTGGAGATCGAGTGGATCGAGTCGGAGGCGCTGGAGTCGCCCGAGACCGATCCGGCGGCGCTGCTGGGCGAGCTGGACGGCATCCTGGTCGGCCCCGGCTTCGGCTCGCGCGGCATCGAGGGGAAGATGGCGGCGGCGCGCTTCGCCCGTCACCACCGGATCCCCTACTTCGGCGTCTGCCTGGGCATGCAGGTGGCGGTCATCGACTTCGCGCGGGAGCTCCTGGGCCTGGAGCGGGCCAACAGCACCGAGTTCGACCCCGACACCCCCGACCCGGTCTTCGACCTGATGCCCGACCAGAAGAACCTGACCAAGCTGGGCGGCACCATGCGCCTCGGCGGCTACCCCTGCCGCCTGGCGCCGGGGACGCTGGCCTGGGAGGCCTACGGGCGGGCCGAGGAGGTCCTGGAGCGCCACCGCCACCGCTTCGAGCTGAACAACGCCTACCGGGAGCCGCTCCGGCGCGCGGGCCTGGAGGTCTCCGGCCTCTGGCAGGAAGGCGACCTGGTGGAGATCATGGAGCTCGACCGCCGCCAGCACCCCTGGTTCCTGGGCACGCAGTTCCACCCCGAGTTCGGCTCGCGCCCCACGCGCCCCCACCCGCTCTTCGCCGCCTTCGTCGGCGCCGCCCTGGAGCGGCGCCGCCAGTCGGGCCGCCCGCTGGAGGCCGAAGTCGAGAGGACGGCGGGACGGTAGAGCCCGGGCGGGGCCGGACCCCGCGGCCCCCGCCGCCCGCCGCCGGACGCGTCGACTTCCGGCGAAACGCGTCGCCACCGGCCGAAGGGGCGCCGAATTTGCGTTGGACGGGACGTCGCCCGAGCCTCTAGGATCGGGATTGTGATTTCTCGCTCCGGGAGGTTACCCTGGTGCACAACCCCGCAGAGCCGGCCCGGCCGCTGGAGGCCGGCTGGACCGAATCGTCCGCAGCCCGTCGCGCGCCGGAGGGGCGTCCCGCCGCGGGCGTCCCGACCGTCCTCCAGGTCTGGCGGCACCTGATGATCCGCCGCAACCGCCGCCTCGAGCTCCCCGTCGCCTTCCAGCAGGAGCCGGGCCGATCCCGCGGCGCCCCGCTGCTCGTCCCGTCGCCGGCCGCGCGAAACCGCCCGGAGTGGGATCCCGAGGAAGAGATCCGCTCCAGCCTGACCGTCCTCCACGGCGTCCTCCAGCTGCTGGCGCGGCCCCAGACCGGCCTCCCGCCGGAGCTGCGCCGCCTCGTGGAGGGCGCCCGGGAGGCGGAGCGCGAGCTGGAGCGGGCGCTCTTGCTCGCCCGGGCGCTGCGGGAGGTGGCGGTCGGCGAGGAGCCGGGCCCGGTCCTGGACGGGGAGCCCGACCCCGTGGAGGCTGGCGCCGGCTGCCGTCCGGGACAGGGGTGACCGGCGCGGAGCCCGACTCGCGCCGCTCGCCCGCGAAAGAGACCAATCGCTCCGCCTGCCATCGAAACAGTATTGGAGGAAGGAATCGGCTTAAGTCCCGGGAAGAAGCCTGTACCCCTTGGGGGTCGGGGCGGAGGCGGGGGGTGATCCCGTTGACCGTGGGTTTGGATGCTTCCTTTGAGGAGAGCGGACTGGGCACGACGGAGCGCGCCGAGGTGGACGGAGGCGCGCGGGGCGTGGTCCTGGCCGTGGACGACAAGCCCTACATCCGCCAGCTTCTGGCCACGGATCTCGGCCTCCAGGGCTACACGGTGCTGGAGGCGGCGGACGGTGCCGAGGCGCTGGAGCTGGCCGCGCGCCGGCGGCCCGACGTCGTCCTGCTCGACCTGCTCATGCCGGGCCTCGACGGCTACGAGGTGCTGCGCCGCCTGCGCGCCGACCCCGCCACCGCCGACCTGCCCGTCATCATCCTCTCGGCCAGAACGGAGCTGGACGGTCCGCCCGAGGTGCCGGGGGCGCAGGGGTACCTGGTGAAGCCCTTCGACCTGGACGACCTGGAGAGCCAGGTGGCCCGCTGGGTCGAGTACTCGCGGCGAAACCGGAGCGCCTCCTGGCTCTCCGCCTGAACCGGCCGGCCCCGGTGCTGACGGCCCCGCAGCCGGCCGGTTCGTCGTCCCCGCCGGGAGGAGCGGCCTCAGGGCTGCCCTTGCAGGTAGCGGGCGGCCGCCTCGAGCTGCGTGTCGACGACCGGCGGCTGCACCAGCAGGTCCGCCTGCCGCTGGTCGAGGAGGCCGTCGCTCCGCACGGAGCCGCCGTCCGGAACGGGCGCCTGCGCCAGCCAGGGGTCCGAGGTCCAGCTCCCCCGGTTGACCGCCCGCTCCCAGGCGCGCAGGGCGCCCTCCGTCCGCGGTCCGAAGACGCCGTCCAGCGGCCCCGGGTCGAAGCCCCACGCCTTCAGGTACTCCTGCATGGCCAGCACGTCCAGGCCCACCTGCCCCGGCCGGAGCAGCCGCGTCAGCCTGAGCGGCCCGAAGTCGGGGGCCGAGGGGTCGGGCACGACCACGTCGGGCAGGATGCCGACACCGTCGACGGCGCGCCCCGAGGGCGTGTAGTAGAGCGCCGTGGTCAGCTTGACGGCGCCCCCGTCGGGCAGCTCGAAGATCTGCTGCACCGAGCCCTTGCCGAAGGTGCGGGTACCGAAGAGGCGGCCCACGCCGCGGTCCTGGATGGCCCCGGCGACGATCTCGGCCGCGCTGGCCGTCCCCTCGTTGACCAGCACCGCCAGCTTGAAGGGCCAGGGCTGCGTGGCCGACTGGAGCACCTGCTCGTCCTGGGCCGTCTCGCCGCGCGTGCGGATGCGGACGACGGGCCCCTGGGGGACGAAGACGCTGGCCACCTGCACGCCCTGGGAGAGGAGCCCGCCGGGATTGTCGCGCAGGTCGAGGATGAAGCGATCCTTGCCCTGCATGCGGAAGAACTGGACCACCAGCGAGACCGTGTCGGCCGTCTGCTGGTCGAAGCCGCTGACCACCAGGTCGACGATGCCGCCGGGCAAGCTCTTCACCGTCACCGGCTGGAGGCGGATGGGCGCCCGGGTGAGCGTGACGTCGAAGGGCGGGCGCCCCGCCCGCTGGATGGTCAGGCGCACCGGGGTGCCGGCGGGACCCTGGATGCGCGCCGCCGCCTCCTGCGTGCTCCAGCCGCTGGCGTCCTGGCCGTCCACCGCCACGATGCGGTCGCCGGCGCGGAGCCCCGCACGCGCCGCGGGGCTGCCCGGGACCGGCGCCACCACGGTGAGCAGGCCGTTGATGGTCTCCAGCTGGACGCCGACGCCCACGATCTGGCCGGTGATCACCTGGTTGCTGAAGCTCTGGTACTCCTGCGGCGTCATGTAGACGGAGTAGGGGTCGCCCAGCGACTCCAGGAGGCCCTGGATGGAGCCCTGCCAGAGCTGGTCGGGGGAGACGCTCCGGACGTAGTCCTGCTCGATCAGCTGCCGGACGGCGTCGAAAAGCTGCTGGGTGTTGGTGACCGCCGGGGTCGTCCCCTGCGCCGTCTCGCCGGCGGACGGCGCCTGGGCGGGCTCGGGCGCCGGTGCCGCCTGGGCGGAGGCCGGGGCCGGGGCGAACGCCGCGAAGGCCAGCGCCCAGGCCAGCAGGAGCGCGGCCAGGCGCGGGCGGAACAGGCGATGGCGGATACGGGTCATGAGACGCCTCCTCTATGCCAATCGCAAGGGAATTCCCGCCGGAGGGGGCGCCTCCTGCCTCCGGGGCGGTCTCCGGGCCGCCGGGCGGCCTGCCGTGCCGACTCGGGCCTTTACGGTTCGGTTACAGCCGCGCCCCGGCGGGAGCGGGCGGCGCTCCGGCGGCTATACTCAGAGGCGACTTCATCCGACCACTCGCGCTTCGACGGAGGTCGCGCCGCAATGCGACGTCAGCCGCTCCGGGCCCGGCGGGCGGGCCTCTCTCTCCTGGCGGCCGGGCTCCTGGCCCTGCTCTCCGCGCTCCTCCCTGTCCACGCGGCCCTGGCGGCGCCCTCGGTGCGCCTCGTCCCCGCCGGTCGGCTCTTCAGCGACTTGGCCTCCCCGGGCGACGCCCAGGTCTTCGGCGCACTGGCCGCACTGGGCGCCTTCCAGGGGGACGGCGGCCCGGGCGGGCCGGTGCGGCCCGACGACCCCATCGACCGGGCGGAGTTCGCCAGCGTGCTGGCCCAGTTGACGGGACGGGCCGGCGTGGCCAGCGTCATGTCCAGCTTCCAGCCGCCCTACGCCGACGCGGCCGCCATCCCGAACTGGGCGCGCGGGGCGGTCAACGTGGCGTACAGCGCGGGGCTTCTGCGCGGCTACCCCGACGGCACCTTCCGCCCCGACCGGCCGGTCAGCGAGGCGGAGGTGCTGGCGGCGCTGGCACGGACGGCCGGCTACACGTCGGCGCCGGGCTCCTGGCCCGGCAACTGGGTCGACCTGGCCGACGCCCAGGGACTGGCCGACAAGAGCACCGTCGACCCGTCCGCCGCGGCCACCCGGCGCTTCGTCGCCCAGGTGGCCTACCGGGCGCTCTTCATCCCCGGCCCCGACGGCAAGACGCTCTTCGCGCGGACGGGCGGCGCCGAGGGCGAAGTGGCGGTCCTGGACGGCGCCACCATCCGCATCCGCCCCCCCGCCGCAGGAAGCGCCCTCGGCTCGACGCGCATCCTCTCCTCTCTCGACCCGGCCTCCGCGGAGGCGCCGGAGGCGATCCGCCCGGCGCCCGGCGCCCTGGCCGCCCTGGGCGAGACGGTCACCTACCGCGACCCCGACCTCTTCGCCCTGGCGCCGCAGGTGATCGCCATCGGCTTCGCCAGCTGGTCCGACCTGAAGGTGGGCACGCTGGTCCGCCTCTACCTGAACGACGGCCAGGTGACCGGCATCGAGACGGTGCAGTAGGGGGCGGCCGGCGGGCCGCCCTGCGCCCGGCCCGCCCGTTCACGGCCCGCCCGTTCAGGAGGAGCCGGACGAGCCGCCCCCGCCCGGCGAGGTGCCGCTCCCTCCGCCGGGGCCGCCGCTCCCGCCGCCCGGGGCACCTCCCCCGGGGAAGCCGCGCGGCGGCCCCGGAGGCCCGCTCCGCTCGACGAAGGCGGCGATCCGCTGCCGCATGGCCTGGAGCCGCTGCTGCTCCTGCTGCGCCGTCATCTGGCCGCTCTTCACCGCCTGGTCGAGCCGGCTCTTCGCCGCCTCCAGGAGCGCTTGCTCCAGCCCCTGGACGCTCTTCCCCTCCGCCTGGGCCACCTGGGCCAGCGAGCGGCCCTGCTGCAGCTGCTGCTGCAGCTGCGCGGTCGTGAGACCGAGGTACTGGGCGGCCGCGCCCAGGTTGAAGAAGCCGCCGAAACCCCTTCCTGCGCCGGGGCGCCCGCCCGGGCTCCCCGCCGGCGCGCCGGGCACGGTGGCTCCGGCGGCGTTCCCGGAGGGCGTCGCGCCGTTCGCCACCGAGGCCGAGCGGGCCGGCGAAGAGCCGCAGCCCGCGAGGAGGAGGCCGCCCGCCAGCAGCAGGGCGCCCGCCGTCCTGGGCCAGGCGCGCGTCGCCATGGTCACCATCGCCTCCACCGGAAGAGCTGGTCGCGGATACCGCGGCAGGAAGCGGTACCCGGACCGGCGCCCAGTATACGTCCGCGCGGCCGCGCCACCATGGCCGGGAGGCGGCGCGGGAGGCCGCTCCCCGGCTCCGCCGCGAGGGGCAGGCAGGACGTTGGCAACGCGGGCAAGAAGAGCCTCCCGTCGACAACGCTGTCGTCGAACCGCGGGTGGGGAGGTCGTCATGCAGCCTTCGATGGAACGGGAAGCCGTCTACGAAGACGAGATCGACCTGCGCGAGCTGGTGGCCACGCTGGTGCGCAGGAAGTGGTGGATCGCCGGCGTCACCCTGATCGCGCTGGCGGTGGCCGGCGTCCTCAGCTTCGCCGTCCTTCCTCCGACGTACGCCGTCTCCGTGCAGGTGGCGCCGCCGGCCAACCAAGCGCTCCTAGACATGATCTACGGTATGGATTCCGCTGTCCAAGGCTCGGCGGGATCGACCGGCAACGCCACCGGACAGTCGGAGATCCAGGCTTATACGGCGATGGCATCTTCCGACGTCGTCCTCGCCCAGGTGGCCCGGGAGGTAGGGTGGCAGAAGAACTACAGCGAGCTGCAGCAAAGCTTCGCCGTCCAGGCGGACAGCAACGGCGGCACCCTGACGGTCACGGCGCGGGCGCCCAGCGCGGAGGAGGCCTACCGGCTGGCGACAGCATGGCGGCGGGCCTTCGTCGGCGCCGCCGTCAACCTGGCCAGACAGCAGCTGGACCTCCAGATCCAGGTGGGCGAGCGGCGGGTGGCGGGTGAAGAGGCCGCGCTCGACCGGCTGCAGGCCACCCTCGGGCCGGGTGGAAACCCCAGCACTGCGACGATGATCTCAGTCGCCGCCGTCGGCCAAGTGCTGGCCCAGGCCCAGGGCGACCTCGACCGCTTGCTGGCGCTGCGCCAGTCCGTCGACGCGGTGGCGGCGCCCACCGTCCTCCAGGACGCGCGCCTGCCCGAGGCTCCGGTGGCGCCGCGCAAGGCGCTCAACCTGGCGGTGGCGCTTGTGCTTGGCCTGATGGTGGGCGTACTCGCCGCCTTCTTCGCCGACTACTGGGCGCGGGGGCAGGAGGCGGTGCCGGAGGCGGCGGCCGACGGGGCGACGGCGAGCGGCCGCTGAGGCCCGTCAGGCCGTCCCCGCCTGAGGCGAGCCGTCGGCGCGGCCCGCCTCCGCGGGACGCATCAGGTGGTAGCTGGCGGTGCCGATGGCCACCAGCTCGCCCCGGGCGTCGACCACGTCGACGCTCAGGAAGGCGACCGTCCGGCCGATGCGCCGGATGCGCGCCGTGGCCCGCAGGCGCTCGGACTCCAGCGTCGCCCCGTGGACGAACTCCACGTGCAGGTCGATGGTGGCGTGGCGCGTGCCCGGGGCCGTGTTGGCCACCACGGCGACGCCCGCCGCGGTGTCGACCAGGGTGGCGATGAAGCCGCCGTGGACGCGGCCCGCCATCTGCAGGTGGCGGCGCTCCACGGGCATCTCCACCACCGCTTCCTGGTCGGAGACGCGCACGGGCACGAGGCCCAGCAGCTCCCAGGCGGGATTGTCGGGGAGCAGGGAGCGATCGAAGGGAAAGGCGGCGCCGGCGGCGCCGGCTGACGGCGGAAGACCCTGGACGCCCAGCGCGACCACCTCCCGGGGGTCGAGATGAGCATACCAGAGCCGCCGGCAGCTAGCTTCGTAGCAGTTCCTCGCGCGCCTCGCCGCCGGGGTAGCGGTCGGGGCGGACGGTCAGCTCGCCCGGCTCGGCGCGGAGGCGGAGCCGGTAGGCGCCCTCGCCCAGCCGCTCCACGCCGGCGACGGCGTCGGCGCGGGCGGAGAGGACCGCCCCCTGTGCGTGGATGTCGAGCCGCCCCTCCACCATCTCGCACTCCTCCGGACGGAAGCGGAAGGCGACCGCCCAGCCGTCGGCCAGGCGGTAGGCGACCTTCAGCGTCTCCCGGCGCGAGCGCAGCTCCTCCACCATCCGCTCCAGCTCGCGCGTGACGGCGCCGAGGCCGGCTTCCGTGGTCGCCAAGGCCAACACCCCCCGGCTAGGATGCGCCGGCGGCGGCCGTCGCATGCCGGGCGGCTCACGCCGGGCGGCGGCCCGTGCCGCGAGACGGGCCGGCTCAGGGGCGGGCCACGGCCACGCGCGGGGCGGGCGCGCAGGCGCGGGGCGGCAGCGGGCGCACGTCGGGGAGCTCCAGGCGGCGGAGCTCGGGCACTTCCTCAGCCAGGCGCGAGAGGCGCAGGAAGAGGTCGGCCAGGCAGGCGACCGCCTCCGCCGGCGCCCCCTCGCCCAGTGCCGCCGCGGCCAGGTCGGCGGCCTCCAGGTCGGTCAGCGGCGTGATGCGGGCCAGCGGCTCGCCCAGGGGGACGAACTCGCCGCGGCGGGCGGTGGGCGCCAGGCGCCGCACCAGGAGGAGCGGCCCGAAGAGCGGGTCCGGCTCCACCGTCACCGCCAGCCGGAGCCCCCGCTCGGGCGCCCGCGACGGCTCCACCTCCAGGCCCGCGGCGGCCACCACCGCCTCCGCCTCCTCGGCGGGCAGCCAGCGCTCCTCCTCGTCGGGGGCCAGCCGCTCCAGCGCCTCGCGCGCCAGCTGGCGCGCCCGCTCCACGTCGGCCCCCTCCAGGTCGGGGATGCGGCCGCGCGGCCGGCGGCGGAAGGCCGCGTAGCGCGCTGCCCGCGCCAGCGCCCGCACCGTCCGCTCGGGGAAGGGGTAGACGGGCAGGCGGCGCGCCTCCGGATCCAGGAAGCGGACGGCGTAGGCGCGCTCGGCGGAGGGCAGGAAGTTGGCCACCACCGGCTTGCGCACGCCCTCCGCCTCGGCCTCGCGCACGCCCTCCAGGAGCGCGCGCGCCACCGCCGCCTCGTCGGAGAGGCCGGCCGGGACGAAGAGGACGACGACGGCGTCCACCTCCGGGTCGCGCAGCACCTCGGGCAGCGCCCGCCGGTAGCCCTCCGCCAGCGCCTCGAAGCCCAGGTCGAGCGGCGGGCGGGCCAGGAGGAGCCCCTCGGCGCGCAGCGCGTCGACGGTGATGACGGCGCCGCCGGCGCTGTTGGTGACCACCGCCACGCGCTCGCCCGCCGGCAGCGGCTCGGCCTCGAGGACGGCGGCCACGTCGAAGAGCTCCTCCAGCGTGTCCGCGCGGATGATGCCCGCCTGGCGGAAGAGCGCCTCCACGGCCACCTCGCGCGCCTGGCCGGCGGCCTGGCGCGCCTCGGAGACCTGGACGCCGGCGGCGGTGCGCGCGCCGCGCACCACAAGGACCGGCTTCCTGGGGGTGATGCGGCGGCAGATGCGCGAGAACTTGCGCGGGTTGCCGAAGGACTCCAGGTAGAGGGCGATCATCTCCGTCTCCGGGTCGTCCTCCCAGTACTGGAGGCAGTCGTTGCCCGAGACGTCGGCCTTGTTGCCCATGCTGACGAAGCTGGAGAGGCCGACGCCGATGCGGCTGAGCGCGTCCAGGATGGCCACGCCCAGCGCCCCCGACTGGCTGGCGAAGGCCAGCCGGCCGCGGGCGGGCAGGCGCGGGGCGAAGCTGGCGTTGAGGCGGACCGCCTCCGCCGTGTTGACGATGCCCAGGCAGTTGGGGCCCACCAGGCGGATGCCGGCGGCGCGCAGGCGGCGGACCACCTCCTGCTGGAGCGCCTCGCCCTCCGGCCCGGCGTCGGCGAAGCCGGCGGAGGTGATCAGCACCGCGCGGACGCGCGCCTGGACGCAGTCGTCCACCACCTGCAGCACCTCGCGCGCCGGCACCACCACCACCGCCAGGTCGACCGGCTCGGGCAGGTCGCGCAGGCTGGGATAGGCGCGGACGGCCGCCACCGCGTGCGCCGAGGGGTTGACGGGGTAGACGACGCCCTGGAAGCCTCCCTCCAGCAGGTGGCGGAAGAGGAGGTGGCCCAGCCGCTGCGGGTCGCGCGAGGCGCCCACCACCGCCACCGTCGCCGGCCGGAAGAAGGGCTCGAGGGAGGCCGCGGTGGCCAGCTTCTCCCGCGTCTCCTGCAGCGCCCGGCTCCGCTCGGTGGCGCCCAGGGGGAGGACCATGCGCACCGCCCCGTCCTCCCAGCGCTCGCGGGTCTCGTAGCCCGAGTCGTAGAGCACCTGGATCATCCTGCGGTTGGCGGGCAGCACCACCGCCTCGAAGCGCTGGTAGCCGGCCCGCCAGGCCGCCTCGGCCAAGTGCTCCAGGAGGAGCGTGCCCAGCCCGCGCCCCTGGTAGCGGTCGTCCACCAGAAAGGCCACCTCGGCCGTCCCCGGCTCGCCCGCGGGCGCGTAGTTGCCCACCGCCAGGAAGCGCTCCCCCGCCTCGCAGACCAGCGCCAGCGCCTCGCGCCCGTCGCCCGCCAGGAGCCGCTCCAGCTCCCGCTCGCTCACCTCGCGCACGGCGTGGAAGAAGCGGAAGTAGAGGCTGTCCGGCGAGGCGCTGCGGAAGAGCTCGCGCAGCCGCTCCCGGTCGCGCGCCTCGCGGCCGAGCGGGCGCAGCTCCGCCACCGTGCCGTCGCGCAGGATGACGCGCGCCACCGCCTATCCCTCCTCGCGCAGCCCGGCCGCCTCGGGCGGCAGCGGCAGGAGGCGGCCCGCCCGCGCCATCTCGCCGTAGTAGCGCGCGCTGGGCCGTACCTCGCGGCGCTGGGTGGCGTAGTCGACGCCGATCAGGCCGAAGCGGGGGCGGAAGCCCTCCGCCCACTCGAAGTTGTCCAGGAGCGCCCAGTAGAAGTAGCCGCGCACGTCCAGCCCGCGTGCCAGCGCCGCCGCCACCTGCTCCAGATGGAGGCGGATCCAGAGCTGGCGCTCGCGGTCGTCCAGGGTGGCGATGCCGTTCTCCGTCACCACCACCGGGCGCCCGTAGGCGGCCGCCGCCTCCAGCGTCCGGCCCAGCCCGTCGGGCGCCCAGACCCAGCCCATCTGCGTCGTCCGCTGGCCGGGCAGGGCGCTGAGCGGGCTGAGCAGCCCCTGGAGGCGCCAGCTCCAGCGGCTCCAGCTGCGCGAGTAGTAGTTGAGGCCGACGAAGTCCTGCCGCTCGCGGATCCGCTCCAGGAAGTCCAGGTTGAAGAGCCGCCAGTGGAGCCGGGCGGCGCGCCGGTCGCCGGCCCGGCGCGGGTCCAGCGGCACGAAGTCGATCATGTTCTGCGCCACGCCCGCCATCGCCGAGCCGCCGCCCAGCGCGTGCACCGCCTCCCAGGCGCGGCGGTGCGCCTCCGCCAGCGCCGCCAGCGCCCGCGCCGCCGCCCGCGGCGAGCGCAGCTGCGGCGGCCAGATCCCCGCCAGGAAGCCCTGCACCGCCAGCACCATGGGCTCGTTGACTGTCACCCACCACTCCACGCCGTGCGGTGCCAGCGCCCGCACCACGCGCTCCGCGTAGGCGGCGAAGCGCTCCGGCGCCCGCGGCCAGAGCCAGCCGCCGCGGTTGGCGAGCCAGCGCGGCAGCGTGAAGTGGTAGAGCGTCACCAGCGGCGTGACGCCCCGCTCCCGGCAGGCCTCCACCATGGCGGCGTAGTGCTCCAGCTCTCCCTCCGCGAAGTCGCCCGGGAAGGGCTCCACCCGCGCCCACTCCACGCCGAAGCGGTAGGCGTTCAGCCCCAGGTCGGCCAGCAGGCCGATGTCCTCGCGGAAGCGCCGGTAGTGGTCGGCCGCCAGCCCCGAGCGGTCGCCGCCGGCGACGTGGCCGGGCAGCTGCTCCCAGGCCCACCAGTCGCTCAGCCGGTTCTCGCCCTCCACCTGGTGACCGCTGGTGGCCGCCCCCCAGAGGAAGCCGGCGGGGAAGCGGAAGTCCTCGGGGACCATGCGCGCTCACCTCGGACGCGATCTCGGCCGCCCCGCGCGGCACGCGAACGAAGGCGGCGGGCGCCGCGCCGGCCTCCGGCCGGCCCCGGGCCCACCGCCATTATCCGCCTCCCGCCGCCGGCCCGCTCAGAAGACGGTGCGCCGGCGGGCGAAGCGCTCCTGGACGTAGTCCAGCGTCTCGCCGAAGCGCTGGAAGTGCGTCACCTCCCTCTGCCGCAGGAAGGCGAGCACCCGCGAGACGCGCTCGTCGTCCGAGAGGTCGAGCAGGTCCTCGTAGGTGGTGCGCGCCTTCTCCTCCGCCGCCATGTCCTCGTGCAGGCAGGTGACGGGGTCGTCGAAGGACTGGAAGTAGGTGGCCGTCCAGGGGACGCCGTTGGCGTCCTCCAGGAACATGGCGTAGCCGTGCTGGGCGTAGTGTCCGCCCAGCCCCGCCCGCTCCAGGTCGCGCGGGGAGGCGTCCTGGATCAGCTTCTGCACCAGCGTGCCCACCATCTCCATGTGGGCCAGCTCCTCGGTGCCGATGTCGGTCAGGATCGCCTTGCCCCGCCCCGTGGGCATGGCGAAGGACTGGGTCAGGTAGCGCCAGGCGGCGGTGAACTCGCCGTCCGGGCCGCCGAACTGGGTCATGATCACCTTGGCCAGCGCCGGGTTGGGCCGGGTGATCTCGATGGGGACCTCCAGCTGCTTGACAAAGACCCACATGCCGCTCGCCTCCTCCGTGGCACCGCCTGGGCCGTCGACTCGCCGCCTGCCGCCCGGCCCGCCTCAGGGGTCGGGCCCGCCCCAGAGCGGCCAGGGGAAGGGCGTCCGCGTCCACTGCCAGGGGTAGCCGCTGGGATCCTCGCCGTGGTTCATCAGAGGACCGAAGCGGCGCACCCACTCGCGGTGGAGCACCATCAGCTCGGAGACCAGCCGGTTGTAGTCGTCCAGCGCCCGCCGGTCGTCGGGGTGCGTGTCCAGGTAGAGGTTGATCTCCAGGGCGGCGAAGTGGAGCTGCTGCATGCGCAGCGAGAGCGCGTCGGGCGTCATCCCCTGCGCCTTCACCTCGTCCATGCGCGGCCACCTCCCGCGGGCGTGCGCCAGGGCCGCCCCGTGTAGGGGCGCACCAGGTCGGGCCAGAGCGAGCCCTGGCGGAGCGCCTCCTCGAGCGGGAACTGGTTCCTGTAGGAAGCGGCGCTCTGGATGGGGACGAAGGCCATGGTCAGATCGATCCCCGCGGGGAGGACATAGCTCCCCGGCCCCGGCTGCGGGACGGCTCCGCCCGGTCCCGCCGGCGGCCAAGCCGGCAGGTCGGGAGGCAGGCCGGCCTCGGGACCGGGTCCGGCCCCCGGACCGGCTCCGGCGCCTCCCCCGCCCCAGTTGTCGTAAAAGCCCCCTTGCGCCGAGCCGCTCCCGGGCGCGGCCGCCTCCCCGGCGGGGAGGCCGGCGGCGGCCTCCCCGCCGCCCGCGCCGGCCGGCTGCCCGCCGCCCGGCGGCCCGCCGGCGGGTGCCGCCTCCGTGCCGCGACGTCGCCGCGGATCGCGCAGCATCGCCTCTCCTCCCTTCCGACGTGGTCAAGCCAGCATATGGACGGCTTCCGGGAAGGGTGCGGCAGCCGCGGTGGCCGGAGGCGGAAAGCCTTGTCCTGCACGGGCTGGCGGTGTTGTCCAGCGCGTGCAGCGGTACCTGGAATCGGGGGCTGTCGGAGTCTTCGGTCCCCAATCTGCCCCCAACTGGGTTGGTAGTAATTAGGGAACCAGCAGACCTGGTTTGTCCCCAATCCCCTCCGAAGATCCAAGCGGGGCGACCCCTCCGCCTTGGCCCCTCGGCGACGTAGCCGGTAGACCAAAGCGGGGATCCTCCCCGGAGGAACCGACCCGGCACGCTGGGGCAAGCAGTAGGGAGGAGGCACGTCAAGCGCATACCGAGCTGTAGGCAAAGATGCCGCCCGTGACGGCGGCCGTCGCCTGTATCCCAGGTCGTGGTGGAAAAGTCCCGGATGAGCTGAGTTTCCTCCAGCTACGACCGAGGGAACAGACCGAGGTGAAGCCGGACAGGTCGGCCGGTTCCCGGGACCGAGATTCGGACGCCAGAAGAGCCGGCCGTGGCTGAACCTGGAGACTGCTGGCGCGCGGATTCGATAACGAGGGCGTCGCCTTCGACATATACACCGACAACACGAACTCGTCGACCGCGAATGGAGCGAGCGACAGAGCCGCCGGGTCCAGAGGCAGCTGGCAGCTGGAGGAGGCGCATCTGCGGCTCCCCACCTCGGTGGAGGCGACGACTTCGAGACCGCACCGGGTGGACAAGGCGTGGGTCCACCAGCTGGCCGAAGGGCGCTGGCTCCTGGAACGCCCCAACGCCTTGATCACCGGCCCTACGGGAGCTGGGAAGACCTTCGTGGCTTGCGCGCTCGGCAACGCCGCCTGCCGTCAGGGTTTCCGTTTCCGCTACTTGCGGCTCGCAAGACTCCTGAGCGAGCTCAACAGCGTCCCAGCTCGTGGCGGAACTTCCCTGGCGGCAGCTTCAGGATCGGGATACCGCCGTCGGCGGTAGGGATATCGCCTCACCTCCTGGTCTTTCCGCAGCTTGGCCATCGACTCCTGGCGGAAGTAGCGGCGCGGTGCCGCCTGCCAGGAGTCGCTTTACCCAGGCGGTAAGGGGAAGGTCCATGGGAGCTGTGGCGAAGTTGGCCCACGACCGCCGCTAGCAGGACGCGGCGCCCCATGTGAGAGCGGCAGAGGAGGCGAAAGCCCGTTAGTGACTGAACGCGGGCCTACCCACCCCGGCTTTGGCAGCGTATGCTACCTAGGGAGTTCGTGCTACGAACAATGGAAATTGCTGGTACCATCTTCCCGGCGACATGGCTTGGTTCTTACCACCCAAGGGCGCTTGGCTGATGCGCCTCCGGTTAGCGCGCCCGCGGGCCATCTGCCTCGCGGTCGGCTGTCCCGCAAATACTAGTCTCAAGGAGGTCGGGCAATGCCCTTGGCTCAGATTGCTTCCCTGCGTTCTTGAGGCCATCGAACGTTCACCCGACGGCGAAGGGCGGGAATAGCCGTGCCAACGGCCGAGCAGCTAAAGGCACTGATTCGCACCCATGCCGAGGGCGACGACGAGCGCTTTTACGCCGTCGCCCTACAGCTCGCTGCCCGGGAGGCCCGCCAGGGTCATACCAAACTGGCCCAGGAGCTCCGCGACCTGGTTGATGAGGTACGCGCACGTCCAAAGTCCCTACCTGCCAAGCCCGTACCCATCGTCCAGCCCCGAGGCGAGTTGGCCGGTCTCCTCAGTGCCACATACCCAAAAATCAGGCTTGCTGATATGACCCTCGACCACCTCGTCCGCACCAGGCTCGACCGCGTTCTTATGGAGCAACGCAACCGTGCATCACTCCGCGAGCACGGCTTTTCGCCGATCCGCAAGCTCCTCCTAAGCGGTCCACCCGGCACGGGCAAGACCATGACATCTGCTGCTCTCGCTGGCGAACTAGGGCTAGCCCTCTTCACCATTCAGCTGGATGGGCTTATCACCAAATATCTCGGCGAAACCGCAGCCAAGCTGCGCCTCATCTTCGACGCCATCCATGCCACACGCGCTGTCTATCTCTTCGACGAGTTCGATGCGCTAGGCGGAGAGCGCTCAGCGCGCAACGACGTCGGCGAAATCCGCCGCGTTCTCACCTCCTTTCTTCAATTTCTCGAGGTGGACGACTCCGACAGCCTCATCGTCGCCGCCACAAATCATCCCCACCTCCTTGATGAAGCGCTTTTCCGCCGTTTCGATTCGCTCATTGAGTACTGTTTACCCTCCCAATCCCTCGCAGAACAACTCATCCGCGCCCGGCTTGCACATCTAGACATAACTGATGTCGACTGGGCGAAGGTACGGGAAGCCACAGACAGGCTCAGCCACGCGGACGTCACCCGCGCGTGCGAACAAGTCGCTAAGAACGCAATTCTTGAACGCAGAAACTATGTTCGTACAAAGGAACTTTTGGAAGCTCTCGCCGAGCGTCGTAAGATGCGTTCATTATGATGGCGGGGATTGATCTATGGGCGCGATCCGTGATAAGAGACACTTGATCGTTCCCAAGGAGCCGGCAGTTGAGCCATATCGTCCGCCCAAACGACGCGTCTTACCTCGACCTCTTCCTGGCCCCGAGGACCGTTTGACTCACGCAGCCGCTCTCCGCACCTCGCTGCAAAAGGCGGAACAGGAGGCCTTAGAGCAGCGTGCAGCCCTGGGTCTGACCGTGCACGGCGCGCAGCCGGGTATCTACGTCCAGTTCGAAAGCCTACCGGGAATCGATCTTAACGTTAAGTCTCTTGAAGATCGGCGTCAGCGGATAGAGGTTGTTGCCGTACAGACTGTAAAATCAGGCTCCGATGGTGACCCCGTTCAGCGTGCCACGGTATTTATTCCAGACGGCAAACTCAAACACTTTTTCACGCGCTTTGAGCAGTATGCCACCGAGCAGACGAGCAAAGGCGAGCCTCGACACAAGGACATGGTGGATCGAATTGCTGATGTTCGGCGCGCCGCGTTGCGGGAACTCTGGACAGACGCTGTGACAGCTTACCCACGGGAACACGAAACCATTTGGTGGGAGGTGTGGCTTCGCGTCCATGACGGACACGAGGTCGAACGCCTCTGTGAGTTTGCACGTGTCGTGGGACTTCACATGGGAGAACAAAGACTTGTATTTGACGACCGGATCGTCGTGCTAGTTCGGGCAACGCCAGAACAGCTATCCGGCTCGATAGACGTCCTTAATGATGTGGCCGAGGTGCGGCGGGCTAAAGAAAGCGCCGCGTTCTTCGTCGACATGTCTCGACAGGACCAACTCGCCTGGGCCGAGGACTTCTCTCGGCGAATCACCCGTCCGCCGACCGATGCCCCTGCAGTGTGCATTCTGGATACGGGCGTTGCGAGCGGGCATCCCCTGCTTCAACCGGTCATTGATCAGTCGGGGGTCACGTCCGTAGATCCCACGTGGGGGGGACATGATGACGGCGGTGGACCAGGCCGTATGGGTCATGGGACGGAGATGGCTGGCCTTGCCGCGTATGGTGATCTTACGCCGCTCTTGAGTGGTAGCGCGCTGGTCCGCGTCCACCACCGGCTTGAGTCAGTGAAGATCCTCCCACCGCGCGGGGACAATCATCCAAACCTATACGGTGCGATCACTGCGCAGGCAGTTTCTCGCGCAGAAATCCTTGCACCGGATCGACGACGCGTCTTCTCGCTCGCTGTGACAGCAAACGACCAGCGGGATCGCGGCCAGCCCACGTCTTGGTCTGCAGCCATTGACGCATTGGCGGCTGGACGGATATTCGACCGATGATGTCCCTCTGACGCTGTAAAAGCGTTCAGGCTGCCCGGGACGCATCGGAGCTCGGGTTTTCACCCTCGTTCTCTCTGCCGGGCTTCGGCGGCACCGGATCCAGGCCCAGCTCCTGGCGAAGGGCGAGGATCTGCCGCTGTTCGAGCTGGGTGAGGTGGATCTGCTGCCAGCGGGCGGCGGCCCGGATCAGCGCGCCGAAGATCAGCTTGAGCGCGCTCCGCTCGTCGAAGAAGCGCGGGAGAACCTTGGTCCGCCGCCGCTCCTCCTCGAAGCTCCGTTCGATCAGGTTGGTGGTCCGCACGAACTTCCGGTGCCCCGCCGGCAGCCGGAGGTGTTGGAGGCTGGCCTCGAGGTCGTCCTGGAAGCTGTGCACGGCCGAGGGGAGAACCCGCTCGTAGCGGGCGACGAAGTCCTGGGCGAGGCGGCGCCCCTCTTCCAGGTTGGGCGCGTCGCG
>JAIMAT010000011.1 GCA_023511835.1 Bacillota bacterium
CCGGCCAGAGCTCGGCGGGCGGCCGGCGACCGGCGAGCACGGCGCAGGTCCCCGGCCCCAGCCGCTCCAGGAAGCGCTCCCGGAAGAGCGGCTCTTCGCCGCCCAGGCGGTCGTAGTCGTCCACCAGGAGCGCCAGCCCCCGCTCCGCCGCCTCGCGCGCGGCGGCCGCCGCCAGCCGCTCCAGGCGCGTCTCGGGCGCTTCGCCCGGCGCGGGTGCCAGCGCCAGCGCCCGCTCCAGCCGGTCGAGCAGCAGCACCAGGGCGCCGCCCTCGCTCCCGGCCTCCGCCGCCAGGGTCAGCGGGCGGCAGGCCGCCTCCTCCGCCAGGCGCCGGCAGGCGTTCAGAAGAGCCGACTTGCCCGCGCCCGCCGGGCCGTGGACGTAGACCAGCGCGGGCCTGGCGCTCGCCTCCTCCAGGGCCGCGCGGACGGCGCGAAGCTCGCGCGTGCGGCCGACGAAGAGCGCCGCCTCCGACTCCCGCACCAGCTGCCCCAGGGTGAGCGTCCCCTCGGCCGGCGTCGCCCCCACCTCCCACCGGAGGCCGCCCGTGGCGGCCCGCGTCGGGGCCCATGCTGCCATGGCGCCCCCCGACCCGGCATCGGGAAGAGCCCGCATCCGCGACGCTCCGCGAGACGGACCGGGAGATGGGGGATTCTCCCCAACCCGCCCGCGGCGCCCGCCCCTCAGGCGCCCAGCCCGCTTCGCGTCGCCCAGAGCGCCAGCGCCGTCCGGTTGGGCAGGTCCAGCTTCTGGAAGATGTTGCGCAGATGGCGGTCGACCGTGCGCGGGGAGATGGCGAGGCGGGCGGCGATCTGGCGGTCGGTCAGGCCCTCGGCCACCAGCGCAGCCACCTCCGCCTCGCGTGCCGTCAGCCCGTTCGGCAACCCCCGCCCGGGGGCGAGGCCGTGGCGCGCCAGCTCCACCTCCGCCGCCGCCAGGGCACCGGCGGCCGGCGTCTCCGCCAGAAGCGCCCGGGCCGCCTCCAGGTCGGCCGCCGCGGTCGCCGCCGTCGCGGAGCGCCCCGCCAGGAGGGCGGCGCGCTCCAGCCGCACCAGGGCCGCCTGCAGGGGAAAGCGGCAGCGCTCCGCCCGCTCCATCGCCTCGGCCAGGGAGGCGGCCGCCACCCCCTCCTCGCCGCGCTCGCGGGCCAGACGGCCGACCAGGCGACCGGCGCGGACGAGCGTGTAGCTGGAGCCCGAGAGGCGGGCGTCCTCCAGCGCCTCCCGGGCCGCCCGCCAGGCGGCCTCCGCCTCGCCGCGGCGGCGGTGGTAGAGCGCCCGCGCCACGCGCACGTTGGCGCGGAAGAAGGCGGCCCGGGCCAGCGGCGGCCAGGCCTCGGCCGCCTCCAGCCACGCCAGCGCCCCCTCCTCGTCGCCCAGCGCCACGCAAAGCTCGGCGCGGAGCGCGTGGGCGAGGACCAGGAAGTTGTGGCTGACGGGCACGGGGTCTTCGGGGCGGAAGGGCGGCACCGACTCCAGCAGGGGTTGCGCAGCCGCGGCGTCGCCCAGGTCGAGCAGGATCCAGCCGGCGTACCAGCGGAGCGAGCCGCCGAAGCTCTCGGGGTGCTGCCGGGCGCACTCCAGCACGTCGCGCCGGGCGCCCGGCCAGTCGCCGCGGAAGTAGCGGTAGACGCCCGCCAGGCTGTAGCCCGGCGGCATCAGGCCGAGACCTCCGCGGGCGGCCAGCTCCTCCTCGAGCCGACCCAGCTCCCCCGCCACGGCGTCCACCGCGGTCGCCGGCATCGCGGGACCGACCAGCAGGAGCAGGAGCTGGTTGGCCTTGAGGCGTGCCGCGTTGCGGATGTCGCCCAGGCGCGCCGCCCGCTCCGCCGCCTCGCCGCACATGGCGGCCGCCCCGGCGAAGTCGTCCGAGGTGAAGGCCAGGATCATGCCCACGTTGAGCAGGTCGTGGCTGGCGCTGGGCCGCTCGCGCGCCGCCAGGCGGCGGAAGAGGCGTTCCGCCTCCTCGGCCTGGCCGCGGTGGGCGAGGACGCCGACGCAGGCCGCACCCGCCCGCGGGTAGCCGGCCACCTCGCCGAAGAGCTCCCGCTCCAGGCGCTCGAAGCGCGGGTCGCCGCGCAGCTCCTCCTGGGCGGCCATCACCGCCTCCGCCTCCTCCAGGGCGCCGCGCTCCTCGCGCACCACCGCCAGCCAGGCGAGCAGGTGGCGTGCCCAGACCTCCACCGCCCGGTCGCCCGCCTCGGTCGCCGCCGCCAGCGCCTGCCGGAGCGCCTCCGGCGCCCCCGGTCGGCCGCCGGCCTGCCGGCACCAGCCCAGCTTGAGGAGGAGCTCCGCACGGCCGGGGTCGCCCTCCGGCAGGAGGGCCAGCGCCTGCCCGTACCGCTCCTCGGCCTCGGCGGGAGCGCCCAGGCGCAGAGCGCGGTCGCCGGCACGAGCGAGGAAGCCCGGCGCGCGCGGGTCGCCGGCGCGCTGCAGGTGGAGGGCGAGCGCCTCCACCTCGTCCGGGGCCACCGCCTCCAGGGCGGCCGCGGCGCGGGCGTGCCAGCGCCGCCGGCGCGGCCCCGCCAGCCGGCCCAAGAGCGCCTCGCGGACCAGCGTGTGGGTGAAGGCGAAGCGCTCGCCGGCCGCGTCCAGCGGCTCGAGGAGACGGGCGTCGACCGCTTCCTCGAGCAGGCCGGCCAGCTCCTCCTCGCCCAGGTCGACCGTCCGTTCCAAGAGCGCGAGCGGAAAGTCGGCCCCCAGCACGGCCGCCGCCTCCAGCACCGCCTGCGCGGCGGGCGAGACGTCGGCCAGGCGGCGGTCGATGGACTGCCGGACGCTCGTCGGCAGCGGCTCCCCCTCGCCGGGCAGGGCGCCGCCCCGCACCACGGGCAGGAGCAGGTCGCGCAGAAAGAGCGGCAGCCCCTCGGTACGGCGGTGGAGCCGGCGCGCCAGCGCCTCGCTCTCCCCGCCGCCCAGGCCGAGCGCCTCCAGGAGCTCGGCCACCTCCTCCGGCCCCAGGCCGCCCAGGGCCATGCGCACGGCGCCGGCGCGCTCCACGTCGGGCAGCCAGCCCCAGAGCGGGTGGCCGCGGCGGACGGCCTCCGAGCGGACGGTGGCCAGGACCAGCGCCGGCAGCTCGCCCAGCAGCCCGGCCAGGTGGCGCGTCAGGTCGAGGGTGGCGGCGTCGGCCCAGTGGAGGTCCTCCACGAGGAGCAGGAGCGGCCGCTCGAAGCGGGCGAGCCAGCCGGCCAACGCCCGGGCGGTCTCGTAGGGGCTCCACGCGCCCGGCGCCGTGCCGAAGGGCGGAGGAAGCCCGGCCGGTTCCCGCTCCTCCTCCCGCGCCAGCGCGGCCACCAGCTCGCGCCAGGGGCCGAAGGGAGGCGTCTCGCCCGGTCCCGGGCAGCGGCCGGCCAGCGCCAGCGCCGGCCCGGCCTGCGCCATCAGCCGGCGCACCAGCGTCGACTTGCCCGCGCCGGCCTCCCCCTCCACCAGGACAAGGCGGCCGGCTCCCGCCTGCGCCTCCCGGAGCCGGTCCTGCAACTCCTCCAACTCGCGCCGGCGACCGACGAAGGGGATCGCCTGTTCCACGGCCGGATTTCCACCTCCCGCCCGCGGCGCGCCTCGCCCGCCGAGGAGACTCCGACGCCCGCCACCGACCGAGAGCCTTTCGCGAAAGGCCGTCCGGGCGTGCATGGGAGGATTCAACCGGCCGGGGAGGGGCGGCGGGGTGGAGCTTGCGCTTTTGCGAGAGCATTCTCGTCATGGTGCCCCTTTCCTTCTTTGCCAGTCGAATACTTGTAAATTCGGGCTTGCGGAACGATCGCGTCCCTTGGAGAGCGGCGCCGATCGCGGTCTGCGCCCTCGGCGGTCTCTGCCCTCGGAAGAAGGCGCCCTCCGTCGTATGCTCGCCCGGGGGAGGGAGAGGATGAGCACCGGCAGTTTCGACCGCGTGGCCCCCCTCTACGACCGCGTCAGCGGCCTGGGGCCCTTCCGCTCCCTCTACGAGGCGGTGGCCGCGCAGGTGCGCTGCGCCCCGGGGGAGCGACTGCTGGACGTGGGCTGCGGCAACGGCCGCCTGCTGGCGCTCCTCGGGCGGAGGCAGCCGGCCTGCCGCTACTGGGGCGTCGACCCCTCGCCGGGGATGCTGGAGGCGGCCCGCCGCCGCCTGCCCGACGGGGCGGTGGAGTGGCGGGTGGGCGAGGCGGAGAGCCTCCCGTTCGAGGGGGCTTCCTTCGACTGGGTGGTGAGCACGCTCTCGCTCCACCACTGGAGCCGGCCCGAGGCGGGCGTGGCCGAGCTCGGGCGCCTGCTCCGACCGGGAGGCCGCCTGGTGCTGGCGGACATGGCGGTGGAGAGCGGCTGGCAGCGGCTGGCCTTCCGGATCGGCCACTGGTTCGAGCCGGCCGACGAGCTGCGCTGGATCGCCCAGGCGGATCTCGAGCGCTGGCTTGCCGCCGCCGGTCTGGAGAGCGTGGCCAGCCCGGTGCTGCCCGGGCTGGCGGGGCGTTTCCTCTTCGTGCGGGTGGCGGAGCGGCGCGGGGAGGCGTAGGGGCGGGGCGAAGGCGGCGGGCGGCCAGGCCGTACCGCCGCCCGCCCCGGCCCCGGCCCCGGCGCCCTCTCCCGGCCGGCCGCGTTCAGGGCTCGTCCGCCCTGGCGAGATAACGCTCGGCGAACTCCGCCGCCCCGAGCGGCAGGCTGAAGAGAAAGCCCTGATAGAGGTCGCACTCGGACTCCTGCAGGACCGCCAGTTGCGTCTGGCGTTCCACGCCCTCCGCCACCATCTCCAGCTCCATGGCGTGGGCCAGCCGACCGATGGCCAGGAGGACGGCCGCGTCGTCGGCCCGGACGTCGATCTCGCGCACGAACATCTGGTCCACCTTGACGCCGTCCACCGTCAGCTCGCGCAAGACGGCCAGCGAGTTGTAGCCCTCGCCGAAGTCGTCGACCAGGATGCGCACGCCTGCCTGGTGGAGCGTCCTCAGCTTCTCCGCGGTCTCCTCCTGGTTCCGGATGAGCGCCGTCTCCGTGATCTCCACCGCCAGCCAGGCCGGCGGGACGTCCCAGCGGGCCAGGGTCGAGAGAAAGCGCTCCACGAAGTCGGCGCGCTGCATTTCGGCCGGGGAGACGTTGACCGCCACCGGCAGCGGCAGCCGCCCCTCCTCGCGCCAGCGGGCGATCTGCCGGCAGACTTCCTGGAGGACGAAGCTGCCGATCTTGTGGATCAGGCCCACTTCCTCCGCCACGGGGATGAACTCGGCGGGCGGGATGTTCCCGAGCTCGGGGTGCCGCCAGCGGACGAGCGCCTCGGCGCTGACCACGCGCCCGCTCTCCAGGTCCACCTGGGGCTGGTATTCCACGTAGAACTCCCGCTCCGGGTCGCGCAGGACCCTGCGCAGCTCGCTCTCCAGGCGCAGCCGGTCCCAGGCCCGCTGGGTCAGGTAGGGCATGTGGACGTGGTAGCGGTTCTTCCCCTGCCGCTTCGCCTCGTAGAGGGCGGCGTCGGCGTTCTTCAGGAGCGCTTCGGCCGTCTCGCCGGCGGCGGGGTAGAGGGCGATGCCCACGCTCGCCGTCAGGGAGAACTGGTAGCCGTCCCAGGCGACGGGCTCGCCCAGCCGCCGGACGATGCGCAGCGCCACGGCCTCGGCGTTCTCCACCGCGGAGAGGCGGGGGAGCACCACCACGAACTCGTCGCCGCCGAAGCGCGCCACCGTCTCGTCGCCCCGCACGCAGCCCTCCAGGCGGCGCGCCACCGCCGCCAGCACGGCGTCGCCCGCCTCATGTCCCAACGCGTCGTTGACCAGCTTGAAGTTGTCCAGGTCCACGTACATCACCGCCAGGAGCCCTCTCCGGGCGCGCGCCTCCCGGATGGCTTCGGCCAGGCGCTCCTCCAGCTCCCGGCGGTTGGCCAGCCCGGTCAGCGGGTCGCGCCGGGCCAGTCGCTCCGCCTGCTCCACGGCCGCCTTCAGCGCGCTGACGTCGCTGGCGATGCAGAAGGCCCCGATGGCCCGGCCGGAGTGGTAGATGGGGACGAAGCGCGTGAGGAGGCTCACCTCCCGCCCCTCCGGGTGACGCGCGGCCAGCTCCAGCGGGGCCACCGGATGCAGGAAGGCTTCACGGAAACGCCTGGTGGCCTCGGGGATCTGCGCTTCGGGGAACCACGACCAGCCGCGCGCCCCCAGGAGCTCCGCCCGCGGCCGCCCCAGGATCTCCTCGGCGGCCCGGTTGACCGCCACCACCCGTCCTCCGAGGTCGAGGATGGCCGCCGCGTCGACGGTGTGGTCGAAGAGCGCCCGGAAGGCCTCCCGCTGGAAGGCGAGGCTTGTGAGCCGCAGGCGGTCGACGTGGGTGAAGTAGAGAACGAGGCCGAAGAGTCCGGGAGTGTCCACCACCAGGAGCCAGAGCATCCGCCAGCTCGCCTCGGAGAGCGGGCGCACCTGGGCGACCTGGCCGCGGATCCAGGGTCCGAGATAGGTGTAGCCCACCAGCTCCGTCAGAACGGCGCCGGCGGCCAGCGCGAGGAAGCGGAGCAGGTAGAGGCCCCACGGCCGGAAGGCGCCCCTCCTTTCCTCCGCCAGCGAAGCCAGCAGGTCGGTGTCGCTCGCCACAGCCTCTCGTGCCCCCTCAGGCCGCGGCGGAGCCGGTCGCGCCCGCGCGCCGCCGCGCCGGCTCGGAGCGCGCCTCTTCGCGCGCGCGGCCCTCCTGCCGGTCGATCCGGAAACGGCCCACGTGCTCCTCCAGCGCCTGGGCCAGACGGGCCAGCTCCTGCGCCCGCTGCTGTACGGTGGAGCTCGACGCCTCCAGCTCCTCCACCGCGGCGGAGACCTCCTCGGCGGAGGCGGCCGTCTCCTGGGCGGTGGCGGCCAGGCTCTCCACGCGCGAGCTCACCTCGCGCGCCGAGGCCGCCATCTCCTCGGCCGCCGAGGCGTTCTCCTCGGTGGTGCCCGACAGCTCCTCCATGGCCTTGGAGACCGAGCGCGCCTCCTCGGCCGCCCGCCGGGTCCCTTCGGTCATCCTGCCCACGGCTTGGACCGTCCCCTCCACCGCCCGGAGGATGCGGCCCAGCGCCTCGCCCGCCTCGTCGATCCGCGCCGTGCTCTCCTCCACCCGGCCGCTGTTCGTCTCCATGATGGCCACGGCCTCCTGGACGGCCGCGGTGATGGAGCCCAGGAGCGACGCGATCTCCTCCGTGGAGCGGGCCGACTGCTGGGCCAGCGAGCGGATCTCCTGGGCCACCACGGAGAAGCCGCGCCCGTGCTCCCCGGCCCGCGCCGCCTCGATGGCGGCGTTGAGCGCCAGGAGGTTGGTCCGGTCGGCGATCTCGGAGACCGCCTGCACGATGTCGCCGATCCGTTTGGATCGCTCGCCCAGCGCCCGCACCGTCTCGGCCGCCTCGTTGGAGCCGGAGCGGATCTCGGGGAAGCGGGCGAGCACCGCGCCGATGGCGCTGGCTCCCTGCCGCGTGGCGTCCAGCGCGCCCTGCGATATCTCCAGCACGTGCTCGCCCTCCCGGGCCACGGAGTCCACCTGCTGCATCAGCTGCGCCAGCGAACGCGAGGCCGTCTCCACCTGGCCCGCCTGCCACTCCGCCCCGCGCGCCACCTGGTCGACGGCCTGCCCCACCTGGGCCACCGCCGCGCCCGCCTCCTCGGAGTCCGCAGCCTGCTGGCTGGCGGCCTGGGCGACCTGCTGGACCGCCTGGCTGATCTGGGCCGTGGCCTGGGCTGCCTCGCTGCTGGAGAGCGCCAGCTCTCCCGAGAGGCGGCGGACGTCCCGGCTCGAGGCCCGCAAGGCGCTCACCAGGCCGCGCAGGTTGTGCAGCATGCGGTTGAAGGAGAGGGCCAGCTCGCCCGTCTCGTCGCGCGCACGAAGCTCGATCTCCCGCGCGGTCAGATCGCCTGCGGCCACGCGGGCGGCCGCCTCGGCCACGGCCCGGACGGGCGCGGAGAGCGCGCGGGAGAGGATGAGGCCGAAAAGGAGCGCCAGCAGCGCCGCGGCCACGGTGACGGCGAGCGCGGTGGTCCGCGCCGCGGCGGCCGCCGCCTCGCTCGCCCGCTGCCTCGCCTCAGCCTGGCTGCGGGCGAGCCCGACCAGGCGGTTCACGTCGGCCTTGACCGCCTCCCGCTGCTGGTAGAGGGCGCTCCCCGTCCCCACCAGCGCGGCGCCGTCCGCGCCGGCGGCCTCCGCCTGCGCGAGCACGCCGGCCACGGTCGCCTCGTACGCCCGGTCCGCCTTCTCCAGCGCCGCCAGCGCCGACTCCTCCGCCGCGGAGAGGACCAGCCCCTGCAACCGCCCCTCCACCTGCCGGATCGACTGCTCCGCCGGGGCCACCTGCGCGCGGACCTGCGTGTCCCGCGTCAGCACGTAGGTGACCGCAAAGCGCTGCAGGTCGCCCTGCAGCCCCTGCAGCTGCTCCGCCAGCTGGAGCGTGGCGTCGCTATGCGTCACCACCCGCTGGTAGCCGCCGATGGCGCCGTCCAGCCGGTCGAGGATGACCAGGTTGCCCGCCAGCACCAGCAGCGCCATCGCCAGGAAGCCGCCCAGCAGCTTGACGAAGAGCGGGATCCGCAGCTGCCGGCCGCTTCCGGCCGCCTGCCGCCCCGGCCGGGCCTGCGCCTTCTCCGGCGCGGGGGCGGGCTCCTCGAGGCTGGAAAAATCTACCCCCCCCCCCCGTTGCCACTTGCTTCCATACGCTCTTCTTCCATTGTCATCCACCTTCGCTCCCCGTATTCGAAGGTTTTCGCCATGGCTTATCGCGCGTGGTTGGCCTGGATTTATGGAGGGGCGGCCCCGGCTGCGGGGCCGCCCCGGCGGGGGGCAGACTTCAGAGCTCGTCCAGCAGCCGCTCCGCCTCCTCCGGGTCGATCTCGCCCCGGGCCAGCGCCTCGAGCACGGCGCGGGCGTCGGGGTAGCGGCGGCCCGGCGCGGGCGGCTCGGGCCCCGCCGCCGGCGCCTTACCCGGCTGGCCGAAGAGGCGGACGCGGCCGGCACCGGTGCTCAGGCGGATCCAGCCGCTCCCCGGGCCCAGCTCGTCCACCGAGTAGAGGCCCACGCCGCCGCGCCGGGTGAAACGGATCCCGGCCGTGCCCTCCACGCTGCCCGCGCCGGTGCGCACCTCGAGGCGGCCGCCGCGGACGCCGTCCAGGTAGAGGCTGACGTCGCCGAAGCCCGAATGCACCTCGATGCGTGCCTCGCCGTCGCTCTCGGGCCGCAGCTCCACCTGCCCGGCGCCGCTGCGGAGCGAGGCCTCCCGGCCCACGCGCGCCGCGAACGCCACGTCGCCCGCCCCCGAGCGGATCTCCGCCTGCTCGAGGAAGCCCCCCCGCACCCGTACGTCGCCAGCCCCGCTGTGCACCAGGAGGCGCCCGCGGTGGCCCTCCACCGTCACGTCGCCCGCCCCGCTGTCGACGCGCAGCTCGCCCGAGCAGGCGCGGACGTGCACGTCGCCGGCCTTCACCTCCACCCGCCCGGAGCCGCCCAGCCCGGCCACCTCCACCTCGCCCGTCGCCTGGACGTCCCACCGCTCCAGCCCCGGCGGCGCGGTCACCTGGAGCCTCGCCCCGGCGTCGGCCGCAAGCCAGCTCCTCCAGCGCACCGGCATCTCGATGCGGAGCCGCTCGCCCTCCCGGTCCACCCGCGCCTCCGGCGGCAGCTCCAGGCGCCAGCCGTCGCCCGCCTCGAGGCGGAGCGCCGCCAGGCGCCCCCGGATCTCCAGCGCGCGCACGCCCTCGAAGTCGCCGCGCCCTTCCTCTCGCTCCGCCACCCGCGCCTCACCCCTTCCCGAACGTCCCGCCCCATCCCGGCCGGCCGCGTCACGAGGAGGCGGCCCGGCCCGCCTCCTCCCCGCCCGCCCGCGGCGCCCAGCGCTCCACCTCCAGCAGCTCCGGCGCCGCCAGAAGCGACAGGAGGACGACGAGAAGCGCCAGCAAGGCGGCTCCGGAGAAGATCCAGGGGAGCGCCAGGCGGTCGCCGAGAAGGCCGCCCAGCATCTCTCCCAGCGGCGTCAGCGCCATGACCAGCGTGGAGAGGAGGCCCAAGACGCGCCCCAGCATGGCGGGCGGCACCCTCCACTGGAGGAGCGTGGTCACCGACACGTTCACCCCGGCGTTGAGGAGGCCGATGCCGAAGAGGAACAGGGCGTCCAACCCCGCGCTCCGGCTCCAGCCCAGCCCGGCCAGGAGGAGCGCCTGCAGGAGGACGGAGCCGATCAGCCGCCGCCCCCGCGGCTCCAGCCGCAGGAGGCCGAGGAGGAGACCGCCCGCCAGCGCGCCCGCCGAGAAGGCGGCGCCCAGCGTCCCCAGCACCTGCGGCCCGGCCTGGAAGAGGCGCCGGACCACCACCGGCAGGAGGACGAAGGCGCCGTTGAAGGCCAGGTTGAGAAAGGTGGCGACGGCCAGCAGGCCGACCAGCGGCCTCTCGCCGGCCACCCAGCCGAGCCCCTCGCCGAAGTCGCGGAGAAAGCCGCGCCTCGCCCCTCCGCCGCCCGCCACGCGGACGCTCCCCAGGCTTCCCGCCAGGAGGAAGCCCAGCGCCGAGCAGGCGTAGCTGCCGGCGTCGGCCGCCGCCGCCGACCAGGGCCCCCAGGCGCCCGCCAGCCAGCCGCCCAGCGCCGGCCCGGCCACGCGCCCCAGGTTCTGCGCCGTCCAGACGAGGCTGTTGGCCCGGGGGAGCTGCGGCGCGGGGACCACCTCGGGCCAGAGCGCGCCCATGGCGGGGTTGAAGAAGGCGAAGCCGGCCGCGTCCAGCATCAGCAGGAAGTAGACCAGCGCCACCGGCGCCCTCCCCGCCAGGAGGACGGCCGCCAGCGCCACCATGACCAGGCCCCGTGCGCCCTCCAGGGCGACGAGGTAGCGCCGGCGCGGGAGGCGGTCGGCGACGACGTCGCCCGGCGCGGCCAGCGCGGCCATGACCAGCGCCTGGGCCGCCTCCGCCCCCGAGGCGCCCGAACCGGTCACCGAGACCAGGTTGGCCAGCCCCAGAAGGAGGAAGGCCCGGTTCCGCCGGAGCGGTCCTCCCCCCGCCTCGCGCCGCTCCCCGCCACCCGCCGCGCCACCGTCTGCCATGGCCCCGCCCTCCTTTGCCATCATTGATCGTGATATGCGAGAAGTCAATGTTCCATTTGATATTCGCTATTTGTCGTCGCAACGAGATGGGCGTCGGAGGCGGGCCGCGGGGCTGGCGGCCGGCCGGCCAGGAGCGACGCCCCCGCCGACGAAGTAGGGCCGAGCGGCCGGCCGCTGCAGCGGAGCCGGCCGCGCGGGGAGGTGGTGGGCATGGCCAGCGCGGAGAGCCAGGCCATGCGGCAGATGCTGCTCCGGCAGAGGGAAGCCGCGCGGAGGGCGGCGCCCCCCTCCGTGGAGGAGCAGCGCAGGCAGCTGGACGCCATGGGCGGCCTGCTTCCTCTGGCGCCGGACGTGGTCGTCCGCCGGGCCGAGAGCGGCGGCGTTCCCGGCGAGTGGATCGACGCGCCGGGCGCGCGGGCGGATCGCGTCCTCCTCTACCTGCACGGGGGCGCCTACTCCATGGGCGGGCCCGCCTCGCACCGCAGCCTGGTGGCCCGCCTGGCGCGCGCCGCGGCCGCGCGCGGTCTGCTGGTCGACTACCGGCTGGCGCCGGAGCACCGCTTCCCGGCGGCGGTGGAGGACGCGGTGGCGGCCTATCGCGGCCTGCTGGCCGCCGGCCTGGAGCCCGGGCGGATCGTCCTGGCCGGCGACTCGGCCGGGGGCGGGCTGGCCGTGGCCACGCTGGTCGCCCTGCGCGAGGCGGGCCAGCCGCTGCCGGCGGGGGCGGCGCTCCTCTCGCCCTGGACCGACCTGGCGGGAACGGGCGAGACGCTCAGGACGCGGGCGGAGCGCGATCCCTGGATCGATCCGTCGGGCATCGGCGGGGCGGCCCGGCTCTACCTGGGCGAGGAAGACCCGCGCCACCCGCTGGCCTCGCCGCTCTACGCCGAGCTGGGCGGGCTGCCGCCGCTCCTCATCCACGTGGGCGAGGACGAGGTGCTGCTGGACGACGCCCGCCGCCTGGCCGAGCGCGCCCGCGCCGCGGGCGTGGAGGTGACGCTCCGCGTCTGGCCGGAGATGTGGCACGTCTTCCAGGCCTTCCCCATGCCCGAGGCGGAGGAGGCCATCGCCGAGATCGGCCGCTTCGTCCAGGCGCGGACGCCGTGAGCCGCTCCGCTTCCTAGGGTTGGAGCCCGGCCGGCGGCGTCCCGCCCGCCGCCGGCGCCGCCTCCGCCAGCGCCGCGCGGCCGGCGGCGGGCCGGTCGATCCAGCGGCGGAACCAGAGCTCCAGCATGAGCAGCGCGAAGAGCTGCCGGGCGGCCAGACCGTCGGCGCGCGAGGCGGCCGGGGCGGCGCCCGGGCCGCCCGCGGCCCGGCGGAGGAGGCGCTCCACCTCCTGCCGCCGGAAAAGGCCGCGCTCGGCCAGGCGGCGCGAGAGGAGGAGCTCCTCGGCCAGGGGGCGGAGCTCCTCGCGCAGGAGACGCGCCACCGGCGCGGTGAAGCCCAGCTTCCTGCGCTCCGCCGGCCCCGGGGGCAGCCGATCCGCCAGAGCACGGCGCAGGATGTACTTGAACGAGCGGCCGCGCACCTTGAGGCGGGCGGGGATGCGCGCCGCCAGCTCGACCACGCGGTCGTCGAGGAAGGGCACGCGGAGCTCGACGGAGTGGGCCATGGTCAGCTTGTCCGCCTTGAGGAGCGTATCCCCGGGGAGCATGCAGGTGACGTCCATCTCCAGCATCCGCGCCAGCGGGTCGGCCGCGGCGCCACCCGCCGCCGGCGGGCGCGGCTCCCGGCCGAGTTCCGGCCCGGCGCGCAGACCGGGCTCCAGGAGGCGCTCCCGCGCCGCCTCATCGAAGAGGCCGCCCACGCAGAGGTACCAGGCGTCCACCGGCAGGAGCGCCCGGCGCAGCCAGTTCCGCCCCGGGAGCGGCGCGGGCCAGCGCTCCGCCCAGCCCGCCAGGCGCGCCCGCAGGCCTGGCGGCAGGCCGGCCAGGAGCCTCCCGGCCGCCGCCGCCCGGTAGACCGCATAGCCGCCGAAGAGCTCGTCGGCGCCCTCGCCCGAGAGGAGGACGCGACCGTGGCGGTGGACTTCCTGGCTGATCCGCTCCAGGGGGAAGACGGTGGGATCGCCCAGCGGCTCCTCCAGTGCGTCGACGACGGCCTCCAGGCGGTCGGGCAGCTCCGCCGTCTCCACCACCACCTCGTGGTGGCGGGTGCCGTAGCGCCGGGCCGTGGCGCGCGCCTCGTCCAGCTCCCAGAAGCCGGGCAGCGGCTCGCCCCGGCGCGCGAAGCCGAGCGAGAAGGTGTCCAGCGGCCGGGAGGCGCGGGAGGCCGCCAGCGCCAGGAGGGCGGCCGAGTCGAGACCGCCGCTGAGGAGGAGGCCGACGGGGACGTCGGCCTGGAGGTGGAGCTCCACCGCCTCGGCCAGCGTGGCCTCGAGGAGGCGGGCGGCCTCCGCCTCCCCCTCCGGGCCGGAGGCGGGCGCGGCGCCGGCGACGGCCGCCGCCTCCTCCCCCGCCCCCGCACCGCCGGGCCAGCTCCAGTAGCGCCCCCCGCGGGCGCGGCCGCGCCGGACCACCAGGTAGTGGCCCGGCTCCAGGCGGCGGATGCCGCGGAAGAAGGTGGCCGCGCCGGGGACGAAGCGGTAGGCGAGGTAGGCCTCCAGCGCGGCCAGGTCGGGTCTGGCCTCCAGGCCGGGCAGCGTGAGGAGGGCGCGGATCTCGGAGGCGAAGGCGAAGCCGCCGCCGGGGAGGGCGGCGACGTAGAGCGGCTTGATGCCGAGCCGGTCGCGGGCGAGCAGGAGCTGGCGGCGCCGCCGGTCCCAGACGGCCAGGGCGAACATGCCGCGCAGGCGGCGGAGGGCGGCCACACCCTCCTCCTCGTAGAGGTGGGCGATCACCTCCACGTCGCTGCGCGAGCGGAAGCGGTGTCCGCGCTCCTCCAGAGCGCGGCGGAGCTCGAGGTGGTTGTAGATCTCGCCGTTGCAGACGACCGCCACCGAGCCGTCCTCGCCGGAGAGCGGCTGGCGGCCGCCCTCGGGGTCGAGGATGGCGAGGCGGGTGAAGCCGAGGCCCATCCCGTGCTCCACCAGGAGCCGCTCCTCGTCGGGGCCGCGGTGCGCCATCTGCCGGCACATGCCGGCCAGCCAGGCGGCGGGTGGCCGCTCGCGGGGGTCGGGGGGCTGGAGGCCGCAGATGCCGCACAAGCCGGTTCGCTCGCTCCTCCCGGCGACCCGGGGGGGCCGCCGCGGAAATTTCTGCCGGAGACAACCGGGCATAAGGATACCGCGAGCGGACGGCGGGAAAGAACCTGCCGCACGCGAGGGAGCGGGCGACGCGAAGAGGCCCGCGGCGTCGCCCGCCATCCGAGGAGCAGCGGCGCGATCGGAGACGAGGACCACCTCCGGCGCCAGGCGCCACTCCGAGCCCTCCCAGGCGGCCTCGTGGTCAGTCGTTCAACCCAGAACCCACGACGTCGAAGCCCAGCGCTTCCGCAGCCCGCGCCAGCCGCTCGTCCCGCGCCGCGAAGGTCATGGGGCTGGAGTGCTGCCGGGCCAGCCACAGGGCCGATGCCAGGTGGACGGCGTCCATCCCGCCGAGCCCATGCTCCTCGGCCAGATCCCCGGCGATACGGGCCACCGCGCCCGTCGCCGGAAGGACGAACAGCGCCTCCCAGTCGGCCAGCAGGGCGGCCTTGATCCGGCTCAACGCACTCTCCGAGAGATCGCCCTCCCGATGGCGGCGTGCCATCGCACTCCGAATCTCGGCGTAGGCGATCGCGCTCGTGGCCGCCACGTCAGCCTCCTCCACGAGACGGCGGACTCGGGCCGACCCGGGCTCCAGGACATAGAGCTTGACCAGAGCGCTGGAATCGAGGTAGGCGATCATTCGGACCTCTCTTCACGAACGGCCTCGGAGAGCGAACGGGCCTCCGACAGCCTGGGAGCGACCGCCTCGGCCAAGCCCCGCGGCTTCCCCCCTTGCCATTCGGCCCCGATCCGCTCGGCCAGTGCCCGCAGCTCCGCCGCGACCCCACCCACCGGACCCAGCTGGGCCAGCGGCTTCCCGCGATCGGTCACCAGGAAGACCCCGCCCTTCGCCGCCCGGGAGAGAAACTGGCTGAGATGACTCTTCAGGTACCGGACGCCCACCCGTTCCACGGCGACCACCTCTTGTGGCCCCATCTTACGACAGATGTAGTCCCGTCCTTTGCGCTCGCCCTCGGCCGCGTGCGCACCGGCAGGAGACGGCCGCCAGGGGCACCGCATCTCCCCGCCCGTCCTGCCGGGGCGAGAGCAGCGCGCCTGCCCGATGCCCGCAACCGCAGATGCCGCTACCCCACGGCCAGATAGAAAGGGCCTCTGCCGGTCTGCCGGCCGGGGTCAGGCCCCCGGCACCAGCACCGCCCGTCCCTCGACGCGGCCGTGGGCCAGGTCGTCGAAGGCCTGGTTCATCTCCTCGAAGCGGACGCGGCGGACGCGCGGACGGGCGACGCCGCGGCGCGCCAGCTCCAGCACCTCGCTCAGCTCCAGCAGGCTCCCCCAGCTGCTGGTGGTCAGCTCGGCCTCATTGAGCAGGCCGGCGCTGAACTCCAGCTTGCCGCCGGCGAGGCCGACCACCACCACGCGCGCCTGGTGGCCGGCCATGGACCAGGCCTGGGCCAGGGTCGAGTCCGAGCCGACGAAGTCGATGACGCCCTGCGCGCCCTCCCCGCCGGTCAGCTCGCGCACCCGGGCCACCGGATCCTCCTCGCGCCCGTGGATCACGTGGTCGGCGCCCAGCTCGCGGGCGATCTCCAGCTTGCGCGGGTCGACGTCGACGGCCACCACCGTGCAGCTCGGGGTGAGCGCCCGGGCGTACTGGACGCCGAACTGGCCGAGGCCGCCGACGCCGATGACGACCACCGTGCTCCCCGGATAGAGGCGGGGCAAGAGCTTCTTCACCGCGCGGTAGGGCGTCAGGCCGGCGTCGGTGAGCGGCGCCGCCTCCGCCGGGTCGAGGCCCTGGAGCGGCAAGAGGTAGCGGTAGGTGGGCACCAGCAGGTAGTCGGCGTAGCCGCCGGGCCGGCCGATGCCGACCCACTGGCGCACGTCGGTCAGCTGCTCCTGCCCCGACCAGGCGAAGCGGTCGGGCCGCTCGCTCCAGCCGCCATAGACGGCCACCGCCTCGCCCGGGCGGAGGCTCTCGGGCACCGTCTCGCCCACCGCCTCCACCCAGCCGGCGTTCTCGTGGCCCAGGGTGAAGGGGAAGCCGGGCAGGATGGGGATCTCGCCGCTCATCAGGTGCAGGTCGGAGTGGCAGAGGCCGGAGCCGCCGATGCGGACGAGCACCTGCTCGCCGCGCGGCTCCGGCACCGGTACCTCGCGGATCTCGAGGGGCTTCTTGTACTCCACCAGCTGTGCGGCACGCATGGTCCGGGCCAAGGCCGGCACCTCCTTACAAGGGGTTCTGGAGCGCCGGGAGCGGCGGGGATCCCCGCCGCCCCTCTTCGACACCCGTCGCTATTCTCCCCGCTCCCCGGGGGAGGCCGCCCCGCCCGGCCCGGCCTGCGCCCGCGCCGCCTCGGCGGCCGCGCGCACCGCCTCCGCCGCCGCGCGCACGTCGCCGGCCTGCGCCAGCGCCCCGCCCAGGCCCAGTGCCAGCGCCCCGGCCTCGAACCAGGCGGGCGCCGCCTCCGGGACGACGCCGCCGGTGGGGAGGAAGTCGACCCCGGGGAAGGGCTCGCGCAACGCCTTCAAGCCCGCCGGCCCGAGGGCGCCGGCGGGGAAGAGCTTGACCAGGCGGAGCCCCGCCGCCAGGACGGCCGCCAGCTCGCCCGGCGTCATCACCCCGGGCACGTAGAGGACGCCGGCCGCGCGGGCCGTCTCCAGCACCGCCGGCGTGAAGACCGGGCTGAGCAGGAAGCGCGCCCCCGCCGCCACCGCCTTCTCCGCCTGGGCCGCCTCCAGCACGGTGCCCGCCCCCACCAGCAGGCGGGGGTGGCGGCGCGCCAGCTCCGCGAGGACGGCGTCGGCCTCCGGAGTGTTAAAGGAAACCTCGATGACGCCCAGGCCCGCCTCCGCCCAGGCCAGCGCCCGCTCCAGGGCGGCGCCGGCGCTGGCCGCGCGGACGATGGCGACCAGGCGCTCCTCCCGGATCCGGCGGAGGACCGCCTCCCGCTCCGCTTCCTGCTCCATCTCGCTTGGCCGGCCCCCTTCCGGCCGGCTAGAGGACCCCGCGGATCTCCCGGCTGAGGGCGGCGCAGTGCTCCCGCACCAGCCGGCCCACCTCCTCCACGCGCTCGTCGGGCATGCGGAAGAGGGGGGCGGCGACGCTGATGGCGCCCACCGGGCCGTCCGAGCCGAGGATGGCGCCGCCGACGCAGCGCAGGAACTCCTCGTGCTCGGCGTTGTCGATGGTGTAGCCGCGCTCCAGCGAGCGGGCAAGGTCCGCCTCCAGCTGCTCGCGGGAGGCCAGCGTGTTGGGCGTGTAGGCGCGCAGCTCCAGGCTCTCCAGGATCCTCTCGCGCTGCTTCGGCTCCATCCAGGCCAGGAGCGCCTTGCCCACGCCGGTGCAGTAGAGCGGGGCCGTCTTGCCGACCTTGGAGTACATGCGGATGCTGTGGACGCTCTCGTACTTCATGGCGTACATGACCTGGTTCCGGTGGAGTACGCCCAGGTGGACGGTCTCCCCCGTCTCGCGCCAGATGGCCTCCAGGTGCGGCTTGGCCACGTCGCGCAGGCGGAGGGAGGCGAGGGCGCTGGCGCTCACCTCCAGCAGCCCCAGCCCCAGCTTGTAGTTGCCCGTGCCCTCGTCGACGGTCACCCACGACTCCTCGCGCAGCGTGGCCAAGAGCCGGTAGACGCTGGACTTGGGCAGGCCCAGGCTGCGCGCCAGCTCGGTCAGCGGGGCGCCCTCCTCCCGCTGGCCGAGGAGCTTGAGGAGCTGCACCGCCCGCAGGACGGAGCGGATCTGGGCGGCCTCCTGGTAGCTCGTCGCCATGCCGCCGCGACCTCCCGTGGGGGGCGACCGCCTCGCCGACGCCTCCCCGGCTACCATTCCGCCACGCTCCCGTCGGGCAGGCGCCAGACCGGGTTGTGCCAGCGGAGCGCGGGCGAGGCGGAGGCGCGGATGGCTTCCTCGCGCAGCTCGATGCCCAGGCCGGGCCCCTCGGGGAGCGCGATGGTGCCGTCCGTGGGGACGAGCCAGGACGCGTCGGCGAGGTAGGTCTCCAAATCTGCTTCCATATTGTAGTGGATGCCGAGGCTCTCCTCCTGGATGAAGGCGTTGGGCGTCGAGGCGTCCACCTGGAGCGCCGCGGCCAAAGCCACCGGCCCCAGCGGGCAGTGGGGCGCCACCGCCACGTCGTAGGCCTCGGCCATGGCGGCGATCTTGCGCACCTCCCAGATGCCGCCGGCGTGCGAGACGTCGGGCTGGATGACGGCCACGCCGCCCGCCGCCAGCAGGTCGCGGAACTGCCAGCGCGTGTAGAGGCGCTCGCCGGTGGCCAGGGGGATGCGCGTCTTCCGCGCCAGCTCGGGCAGCGCGAAGGCGTGCTCGGGGAGGACCGGCTCCTCGACGAAGAGCGGCTCCAGCTCCTCCAGCGCCGCCAGCAGCCGCACGGCCTCGGCCTGGTGGACGCGGCCGTGGAAGTCGAGCGCCACGTCCACCTCCCAGCCCACCGCCTCGCGCACGGCGCGGACACGGCGGACCACCTCGCGCACCAGCGCCGGCGACTCCAGGTAGGCGGTCTCCGCCGTGGCGTTCATCTTGATCGCCCGGTAGCCCATGGCCACGCGCTGGCGCGCCTGGTCGGCGGCCTCCTCGGGGCGGTCGCCGCCCACCCAGGCGTAAACCTTCATGCGCTCGCGGACGCGCCCGCCCAGGAGCTCGTAGACCGGCACGCCCAGGGCGCGCGCCTTGATGTCCCAGAGCGCCTGCTCGATGCCCGAGAGGGCGCTGGTCAGGACCGGCCCGCCGCGGTAGAAGCCGCCCCGGTAGAGGACCTGGAAGAGGTCCTCCACCCGGCGGGGGTCGCTGCCCAGCACGTACTCCATCAGCTCCTCCACCGCGCGCGCCACGGTGGAGGCACGCCCCTCCACGATGGGCTCGCCCCAGCCCACCAGGCCGTCGTCCGTCTCCAGCCTCAGGAAGAGCCACCGGGGCGGAACCGGGAAGAGCTCCGCGCGCGCCACCCGCATCCGCTCACCACCTCCCCCTCTCCGTCTGCGCCCTCAGCGCTGCAGCGCCGGGCCGCGCAGGAGCGCCTCCAGCTCCTCCCGGTAGGGCGCCCCCTCGAAGTCGCCGCCCGTGCGCACGGCCATGGCGCCGGCCAGGTGCCCCGCCTCCACCGCCTCGCGCCAGGAGGCGCCGCCCAGGCGCCAGGCGGTGACGGCGGCGGCGAAGGCGTCGCCCGCCCCGAAGGGGCTGACCGGCCGCCTGGCGTAGACCGGCTCCACCCGCTCCACCGCCCCGTCCGGCGTGCGGATCTCCGTCGGCCGGCGACCGCGCCGCAGGACGAGGACCGTCCCGTGGCGGGCGGCCAGCCCGGCCAGCTCCTCCACCTCCAGGCCCAGGGCGCGGACCTCCTCCTCGGTGGCGAAGAAGGTGGCCGCGCGCGGCAGGGCGTAGGCCAGGATCTCGCGCCAGCGCTCCGGCCCGCCCAGGCGCAGGCGGACGTTCAGGTCGAAGCTGCGCCACTCCAGCTGCCGCCCCTCCTCCAGGAGCTGGGCGGCCGCCTGGTCGAGGCCGTCCTGGCGGCAGAGGGAGATGCCCGTCACGTGGAAGCCGCGCGCCCCGACGAGCGCCTCGCGCAGGCGGGCGCCGCCGCGGTAGAAGCCGCCGGCGCTTCCTCTGCGCAGGTAGAGGACCGAGGGCTCGCCGTCGAGGCCGGGCAGGTCCTTCACCATCAGCCCCGTGGGCCGCTCGGGGTCGCTCTCCACCCCCGCCACGTCCACCCCCTCGGCCCGGGCCGCCCGGAGCACCCGCCGGCCGAAGGGGTCGGCGCCCACCGCCCCCAGGAAGCGGGCGGGCACGCCCAGGCGGACCAGCCCGACGGCGTAGTTGAGCTCGGCGCCCACCACGTGGAGCGCCAGGCTGGACGCGTCCTCCACGCGGGAGTCGCCGGCGTCCAGGGCGACCAGCGCCTCGCCGACCGTGACCACTGCTGCAACGGGTTCCGACACGCTCGCTCCCCCTCGCGCCGGGCGCCCCGCGGGGACCGCCCGGCGGGCGCCGGGCCGCGGGCGCTCGCTCCCGCGGCCCGGCCCCCTGCTCAGCGCGATCCCTGGATCAGGTTGTCATAGACCCACTGGACGTCGAACTTGGCGTCGGCCACCGCCGAGACCGGGGTGCCCTTGTACTCGGCCAGCTTGTCCTTGGTGATGACCAGCGGCTGGAGCCAGAGCTGGTGGTTGACCTTCTCGCCCTTCAGGATGAACTGGGCGACGTAGAAGGCCAGCTCGCCCACCTGCGGGAAGGTGGAGTAGGACCAGGTGGAGTCGAAGTACTTGTCCCGGTTCTGCCACCACCACTGCAGGAAGGCGCCCCGGTTGTCGCCCACCATCAGCGGCACCGGCCGCCCGGCCGCCTGGAAGGCCTGGACCACGCCGTAGTTGCCGCCGTTGATGAGGACCGCGTCCACCTTGGGCAGGTTGGGCAAGAGGCCGGCCACCGCCGACTGCGCGGTGGCGTCGTCCCAGTTGCCGTAGACGGTGCCGACCACGTGGATGTCCGGGTACTGCTTGAGCACCTCCATCCAGCCCTGGTACTCGCCGTCGTCGATGGAGGTGCCGGCCAGGCCGCGGACCACCAGCACGTTCCCCTTGCCGTTCAGCTGCTTGACGATGTAGTCGGCCAGCATCTTGCCGAAGTCGACGAAGTTCCAGTTGAGCACGTAGGCCTCGGGCGCGGTCACCGGCGTGTCGAAGTTGACCACGGGGATGCCCGCCTGGGTCGCCTTGGCGATGACCGCGTTGAGACCGGTGCTGGAGGAGGCGTCGACCAGGATCACGTCGACCTTCTTGAGGATCAGGTCGTTGATCTGGGCGATCTGCTGCGTCGTGCTGTTGCCGGCGTAGGTGTAGATGACCTTGCCGATCTGGTGGCACTGGATGGCCCGGTCGATGGCGCGGGTCATGTCATCCTGCATGGTCTTGCGCCAGCTGTTGCCCAGGAAGGCGAAGGAGACGCCCACCGTGGCGCTGGGCGCGTTGAAGCCGAAGGGGTTCTGGCACTCCCCGCCCGTGCTGCTGCCGCCGCTGCCGCTGCCGCCAGCGGAGCCGCCGCTGCTCCCCGAGCCGCCCGAGGCGGTGGAGGTGCCGGCGGAGGAGCCGGAGGTGGCGCTGGTGGCGCCGCCGCCGGTGCCGGAGCTGCTCTTCGTCGACGGGCTGCCGCCGCAGGCGGCGGTCAGGCCGACCAGCGCCAGCACCGTCAGGCCGGCCAGAAGCCGCCGCAAGAGCGCACCCTGCACGATTCGTCGCAACATCCCTCGACCTCTCCTTCCGAGATCTGGTCCAGCGAGATCTGGTCAAGCGTGGGACCGCTGGGCGCCGAAAGCTCCCGATCGCGTCGCTGCCTCCGCCGCTCTCCGCTCCCCCCCTTCGCCCGCCGCCTCCCCGTCGAAGGCGAGCAGCGTCCGCTCGCCGCGCACCGGCAGGAGGAGCGCGGGCCCCCCCTGCACGGCCACCGCGCGGGCCAGGCGGCCCACGTCGCCCTCGTTGCCGCGGAAGGCCTCGTAGTGCATGGGGACGAGCAGGCGGACGCCCGCCTCCAGGGCGAGCCGGGCGGCCTCCCGCTCGTCCATGTTGCCGACGATGCCGGCGGCCTCCCGGTAGGCGTCGCGGCCGTTGACCGGCAGCAGCGCCACGTCGGCGCCGAGGCCGGCCACCGCCTCGGCCAGGCCGGGGTAGACCAGGCCGTCGCCCGCGTGGAAGAGGCGGACGCCGCCCGCCTCGACCACGTAGCCCAGGAAGCGCGCCCGCTCCGGCGGGCCGCCGAAGTCGTAGGCGCCGGACCAGCCGGGGCCGCCCACCCCGTGCAGGGCGGGCAGCGCGCGGAGGCGGAAGCCCCCCACCTCCCGCCACGCCCCCGGGGCGACGCCCTCCACCCGCTCGGCCGGCAGGCCGCCGGCCAGCGCCAGCGGGCGGACCGGCTCGGGCACCAGCACCCGCGGCCGGCCCCCCGCCTCCAGCAGCGCGCGCAGGAAGGGCAGGTCCAGGTGGTCGTCGTGCTCGTGCGTCGCCAGCACCACGTCCACGCCGGCCAGCCGCGCCGCCTCCACCGGGGGCGGGTAGAGCCGCCCGGGGTGGTCGGAGAGGAAGGGGTCGACGAGAAGCTTCCTCCCGCCCGGCTCCTCCAGGAGGAAGCCGGCCTGTCCCAGCCAGGTCAGCCACAGGAAACGCATCGCCCGGACCCCCCTTCACCCCGCCCTGCGCAGCGCGAGGACGAGGATGATCATGGCGCCCTCCAGCACGTTGCGGGCGCCGGCGCTCAGCCCGGTGGCCTGCATGCCCGTCTCCAGGAAGCGGAGCAGCACCGCCCCGCCGAAGACGCCCAGCGCCGTGCTCCGCCCGCCGGCGATGAGCGAGCCGCCCAGCACCACGGCGGCGATGGAGCCCAGCTGGTAGGGGCTGCCCATGCCCAGGAAGGCGCCGCCCGCGTAGGCGCCCAGCAGCACCCCGCCCAGCGAGGCGGCCAGCGAGGAGAGGACGTACGAGAGGAAGCGGACCCGCCCCACCCGGATCCCCGTCAGCTCCGCCGCCGCCTCGCTCTGCCCGCCGGCCTCCAGGTGCCGCCCGTAGCGCGTGTGCTGGAGGAGCAGCCCGGCCAGCGCCGTCAGGAGGAGCGAGAGCCAGAGCATGTCCGGCAGGCCGAGGAGTGAGCCGTGCACCCAGCGCGCCAGCGCCGGGCTGGGCGCGCCGCCCTGGCCGACGCCGTAGTAGAGCTGGATGAGCGAGTCGAGCATGAAGCCGGTGGCCAGCGTGGCCACCATGGCCGGCAGGCGGAGGCCGACCACCAGCGCGCCGTTGACCGCCCCCAGCAGCAGCCCGGCGCCCAGCGCCGCCCCCACGCCGGCCAGCATGGCCGCCCCGTCCCGCCCGTGCGCCACCGTCGCCTGGAGGATGGCGGCCAGCGTCACCATGCCCGAGACCGAGAGGTCGATGCCGCCCGCCCCGCCGGTGATGACCAGCATCTGGCCCAGCCCCACCACCACCAGGAAGCCGGCCAGCCCCAGGTTGGTGACCAGCGCCTCCCAGCTGAGGCGCTGCTGCAGCACCGCCGTCGCCAGGTAGGCGACCGCGCCGCCCGCCAGCGACCAGATCCAGGCCCAGCCGCGCAGGCGGCGCGTCACGGCCGCGGCGCGCGCGCTCATGCCTCCGCCTCCTTCCCCAGCGCCAGGCGGAGCGCCAGCACCGCCACCAGCGCCAGCCCCTCGATGAGCGAGGCGTAGTTGACGTTGACCGAGGCCAGGCCCAGGAGCGCCTCCAGCAGGCTGAAGAGGAGCGCGCCCAGGACGGCGCCCGCCGGCTCGACGCGCCCGCCGGAGAAGGAGCCGCCGCCCACGATGACGGCGGCGATGCCCAGGAGCGTCGCCGGCTGCGAGGCGAGCGCGTCGGCCGAGGAGGTGAGGGCGGTGACGGCGAGGCCGGCCAGCGTCGCCCAGAAGCCCGCCGCCGCATAGGCGGCCAGGCGCGCCGCCACCGCCGCCCGCACCGCACCCACGCGCAGCGCCAGGTGGTCGGCGTTCTCCCCCGCCGCGCGCAGGCGGACACCCAGGCGCGTGCGGAAGAGGAGGAGGGCGTTGGCCAGGGCGGCCAGCCCGCCCACCACCAGCGGCTCGGGGAGGAGCGGGAGGCTGGCGTTGCCCGCGGCCAGGAGCCAGGCGGGCGCGCTTCCTCCCGGCGTGGGCAGGATGACCAGGGCGACGCCCAGCCAGACGAAGGAAGCGCCCAGCGTCACCACGATGGCCGGCACGCGCCGGAGGGCGACCACCAGCCCCTGGGCGACGTAGAGGAGCCAGGCCAGGAGGAGCGCCGCCGCGCCCAGCGCCGGCCGCTGGACGAGCCAGGTGGCCGAGAGGGCGTTGACCAGGCCCATGTAGGCGCCCAGGCCGAGGTCGATGTCGCCCACGGCGATGACCATCAGCTCGCTGGCCGCGGCCAGGAGGACGGGCGTGAAGGAGCTGACGAGCACCGGGAGCCCTGCCGGCAGGAGCGCCGAGGGCTCCACCAGCGCGATGCCCGCCGTCACCAGCAGCACCGCCACCGCCGCCAGCAGCCAGCCCGCCTCGCCCAGCCGGAGCCGGAGCCGGCCGCCGCCCAGCGCCCCGGCCGCCGGGCGATCGCGCCCTTCCGCCCGGGCCGGCGCGCCGGTCCCGCCCGCGCCGCCCCCTTGGCCCGCGCCGGAGCCGGCGAAGGAGGCGGCGACGATGTTGGCGCGGGTGACCTCCCCGCCCGCCAGCTCGCGCACCAGCCGCCCCTCGCGCATGACGTAGACGCGGTCGCAGACCTCCATCTCGTCGTCGTCGCTGCTGGTCCAGACGACGGCCTTCCCCTGCTCCGCCAGGCCGCGCAGGAGGCGGTAGAACTCCTGCTTGGTTGCCGCGTCGACGCCGCGCGTGGGGTCGTCCAGGAGGAGGATCTCGGGCTCGGCCGCCAGCGCCCGGGCGATGAGCGCCTTCTGCTGGTTGCCGCCGCTCAGCGAGGTGACGGGCTCGTCGGGCTCGGCGGCGCGGATGGCGAGCCGCTCCGCCCACGCGCCGTAGAGCCGCCGCTCGCGCGCCGGCAGGACGAAGGGGCCCCAGGAAGCCCCGCCCAGGCTCCCCACGGTCACGTTGCGCAGGGTGCTCCAGAGGGCGAAGATCCCGCTCCCCCGCCGGTCCCCGCTGACCCAGGCGACCCGCCTCCCCCCGCCGGCGCCGCCGCGCTGGCGGGCGTGGCGGAGAAGCTCGCGCAGGAGCCGCGTCTGGCCTTGGCCGGCGAGGCCCGAGAGACCGACGATCTCGCCGGCGCGCACCTGCAGGGAGAGCTCGCCGGCCGCCGCGCCCTGCGGGCGGAAGTCGATGAGGAGCGGCCGCCCCTCCTCCCCCGCGCGCGAGGGGGCGGGGGAGGGCGCCGCCGGCTCGCCCGGCGCCGCTTCCTCCGCCGCCTCGGTGCGGCCGCCCATGGCCTCCACCAGGGCGGCACGGGTGAAGGCGTCGCGCGGGCCGCGCCGGACCACCTCGCCGTCGCGCAGGACCGTGATCTCGTCGCAGAAGGCGAAGACCTCGTCGAGCCGGTGGGTGATGAGGACGACGCCGACGCCGCGGTCGCGGAGGCGCTCCATGAGGCGGCCGAGCCGCTCCACCTCCTCCCGCCCCAGGGCGGCCGTGGGCTCGTCCAGGACGAGGAGGCGGAGGCCGGGCCGGCTGGCGGCCAGGGCGATCTCCAGCATCTGGCGCCGGGCCAGCGTCAGCCGCTCGACGCGCGCCTCGGGCGCGATGCCGCTGCCGGGGAAGACCTCCTCCAGGGCGGAGGCCGCGGCGCGCCGGGCGGCGGCCCGCCAGCCGCCGGCCTCGCGGGGCGCGCGTTCTGCGCCCGGGCCGGCCGGCTCCAGTGCGAAGTGCTCGTAGACGCGGAGGTTGGGGAAGACGGGGACTTCCTGGTGCGCGATGGCGATGCCCCAGGCGCGGGCCTTGCGGGCGTCCCAGGCGGCGGCCGGGAAGGTGCGGCCGTCGACCGCCACTTGCCCGCTGTCGGCGGGCAGCTCGCCGGTGAGGATGCGCATGAGCGTCGTCTTGCCCGCGCCGTTGGCGCCGAGCAGGCCGTGGACCCGCCCCGCGCGCAGCGCCAGGTCGACGCCGCGCAGGACCCGGTGGCCCCCGAAGCGCTTCTCGACGCCGCGCACCTCGACGAGGAGCTCGTTCAGGAGCTCGCCGGGCGCGGCCGTCCCCGCGGCTGCCGGCCCCTGCCGATCGTTCACGGACTTCCCTCCCGGGATGCAGGCCGGTGGTGTTCCGTATAGCAGAACTCTGTTCTGTGTGCTGAACTGCGCACATGCTAACATCCGGCACCACAGGGTGCAAGAAGGCCGGATGCGGAGCGGCGCCTACGGGGGGCGGGATCTTCCTCCAGGCTTCACGGCCTGCGAAGGCAATCGGGCCCGGGTCACTCCCCCTCCACCGGCGAGGGACGTCGTCGCCAGGAGGAGGCGGGCCTCCGCGGCCCGGCCATGGCAGGCCGACGCCCCGAGCTGTGCGGGCAGAGCGGACCGGGCGAAAGGAGAAGTAGTGTGCAGATCGAAACTCTTTGTCACATAGCGGATCCTCGGTGGTTGGCCTGTTTTGCGGATATCCGTTGTTTTTATGTCGCGCTCCTGGACATTCGGGCGCCGCACGGATCCATTCAACCGGAAAGGAGGTCGGTTCGGGCAACGGGCGGGACCGGTCGGCGCCCCGCTGGAGGGAGAACTCCATGGGCCAGAGACTGGGCGGTAAAGTGGCACTCGATCACCGGGGCAGCGAGCGGCATCGGTGCGGCGACGGCTCGTCTCTTCGCGCGCGAGGGAGCCAAGGTCGTCGTGGCCGACGTGATGGTGGAGCAGGGCGAGAAGGTCGTCTCCGAGATCCGGTCGGACGGGGGTGAAGCCACTTTCGTCCGCTGCGACGTGACGAACCCCGACGACGTCAAGGCCGCCATCGATCTCGCCGTTCGAACCTACGGCCGCCTGGATGTCCTGCACAACAACGCGGGGATCGAAGGGCCGCAGGCGGAGACCGCCAACTACCCGGAGTCCGACTTCGAACGCGTGATCAACGTCAACCTGAAGGGTGTCTACTTCGGTCTCAAGTACGGAGTTCAGGCCATGCTGGCAAACGGTGGCGGGTCGATCATCAACACCGCATCCGTGGCCGGCCTGGTCGGCTTCCCCGGGCTTCTGGCCTATAACGCCTCCAAAGGCGCCGTGATCCAGATGACCCGGACGGCGGCCCTTGAATACGCCAAGCAGGGGATACGGATCAATGCGATCGCGCCCGGGGTGATCGAAACCCCGATGGTCCAGCGCCTCCTCGCCGTTCAACCGGAGGCCTATGACTCCTTCCTCGCCCTGGAACCGATCGGTCGCTTCGCAACGCCGGAGGAGGTCGCCCAGGTGGCACTCTTTCTGGCGTCGGACGACTCCTCATTCGTGACGGGGTCGGTCAGCATCGTCGACGGCGGCCTGACCGCCATGTAACTGCGCCCGCACGATGTGGACGCAGAGCGAGGGCGGTTGCGAAACCGCCCTCGCTCCGCACCGGTTTCTGCCGTCGTCACAGGGAAGCCGGCCCCCAGGCGGTTCGAGCAAGCCCGGTTGCAGACGCCGGCCGGGCTCCGATCCGGGTAGAGGGCGCTCCGGGTGGGGGCGGCGGCGCCGAAGGCGGGTGCCCGGGCGCGGCTCGCGCCGGGGCGGGCACCGTCCCGGCCCGCCACCCCACCCTCGGCTAGAACCGGACGGTCTTCTCCCAGACCGGCGGGGCGCCGCGTTGCCGCCGGAGGAGGAGGCGCCACCAGCCGGCCGCCAGCACCGCCGTCCACAGCTGCGAGTAGGTGAAGTACATGGCCAAGCCGGCCACGACATTGGGCACGCTGGTCAGGTCGTCCAGCACCATGGCCGCCCAGATCTGGTGGACATAGAGGAGGACCGCCAACCAGAGCACCAGGAGGGGAACCGCATCGCTTCCGCCCCACGGGCAGCCGTATGGCAGCTCCACCTGGCTCGGGGGGAGATACTCGCCGCCGCCCCCTCCCGGCCGCCCGGGAAGAAAAGGCCGGGCCCCCCTGCGGGGCGCCCGGCGCCAACGCCCGTCGCCGAGGGGCCGGTGGCGCTACGGCGAGGCCGGAGAGAGAGGCTCCTCGCGCGAACCGGGATCCAGGGGGTCGGTCTCCTGAAGGACGAAGACGATATCACGGGCCGTCGCGCGCAGCTCCGCGAGGAGCGGGCGGGTACGCGCCTCGTCCCAGCGGGTCCGCGGGCCAGCGACCGCGACGGCGCCGATGAGGCGGCCCGCCCGGTCCAGGAGGGGGACCCCCAGGCTGAAGGCCCCCGGTTCGTACTCGCCCAGGGAGAGCACGTAGCCTTCCCGTTCGATGCGCGCCAACTCCAGCCACAACTCCTCCAGGTCGGTGCCGCTCGCCCGGATTTCCGCCGCATGGGTCTCGAGGTACAGGCGGATCTCCGGCTCCGGGAGGTAGGCGAGGAGGACGCGCGCCGGCGCACCCACGTGCAACGGCTGCGTGCCGCCCAGCTCGGGTACCACGCGCAGCGGGTGGGGGGAAGGGACGGCGTCCACGTAGACGCACTGGCCGTTTCGCGCGACCGTCAACACGGCCGTCTCGCCGCACTTCTCCACCAGGCGGTTCAGGTACGGCCTCGCCGCGGTGCGCAGGTCGGAGGCGCGCGCCGTCCGGGCCGCCAGCGTCCAGAGGCGCTCGCCCGCCCGGTACATGCCGTCCGGCTGGCTGTGGTCCACGAACCCGTAATGGGAGAGCGTGGCCAGGATCCGGATGAGGACGGTCTTGTTCATCCCGAGCGCGCGGGCCAGCTGTGTGACGCCCCAGTGGTCCCGGGAGGCGACCGCATCCAGCACCTGGAGCGCCCGACCGACCGTCTGCAGCAGCTCGCCGCCCGATCCCCGGGAGGCCACCGGTCCCGAGGGGCTCCGCTTCCTCCCGGAAGCGCCCGTCCCTGTCCGCTCCGCTCCGGCCACGGCTCACCCTCCCCGGCTCAAGAGACGCGAATGACGATCTTGCCGACGTGCCTTCGTTCCTCGATCTCGCGCTCGGCCCGGGCGATCTCCTCCAGGGGATAGACCGCATGGATCACGGGATGCAGGAGACCCGCCCAGACCATTCGGGTCACGGCCAGAAAGTCCTCCCAGTTGCCCATGGGGGCGCCCAGGATCCGGCGATGCCACTGGTAGACCTCGCGCACGCTCAGGTGCAGGTCGTCTCCGCCGGTCGCCCCCGAAAGCACCACCCGTCCCCCCATGCCCAGGCACCGCAGCGTGGCCGGCAAAGTGGGACCGCCCACGGCGTCCAGGGCGAGATCGACCCCCTCGCCGCCGGTCCATGCGCGGACCTCCACCTCCCAGTCCGCGCGCGAGTCGAAGGCGACGCTGGCTCCCAGCTCCAGCAGGCGCCGCCGTTTCTCCTCCGAGCCGGCCGTGACGGCCACCGTCGCCCCCGCTGCCAGCGCGATCTGCAGCTGCGCCACCCCGAGACCGCCTGACGCGCCCACCACAAGAACCCGTTCGCCCGGGCGAAGGCGGCCCACGGTGATCACGCCGCGCCAGGCGGTGGTGTAGACCGCCGGGACGGCCGCCGCAACCTCGGGCGCGACGCCTTCGGGAACCGCGACGACGTTCCTCGCCGGGACGGCGACATACTCGGCCAGCCCTCCCCAGCGGTGTTCCCCGATGATGGCGTACCGCGGGCACATGGTCGGCTCGCCGCGCCGGCAGTACCTGCACTGGCCGCAGCTGATGCCGGGGTAGACGAGAACCCGCTGGCCCGGCGCGGGCAGGGATGTCTCCGGTCCGTCCGGCGGCCCGAAGGCGGCCACCCGGCCGACGATATCCACGCCCGAGACATGCGGCAGGCGGATGGGCGGCACGCCCGGGCCGCTGAGCCCCTGGCGGGCGAAGATGTCCAGGTGGTTGAGCGCCACGGCCTCCACGCGGAGGAGGATCTCGCCCGGCCCCGGCCGGGGGACGGCCACCTCCTCGAGGCGCAGGACCTCGGGGCCGCCATGCCGGCGGATGACCACCGCCCGCATGCTCCGGGGCACGGCCTCGCCGGTCGCGGGCCGCTCCGCTCTCAGATCCCGCCCTCCCATTCCAGGCACCCCTCTTCCACGCGGACTCGGGCACCCATCCGGCGCGAAAACGCCTCGAGCCGCCGGGCGATCCGGTCCGCCTCGTCCGGGGCCACCCGAACAGCCTCCCCGCGACGATTCAGCCTCGCCGGCACCAGGCGGAGGCGCCGGATGCGCAGCCTTGCTCCCGCGGAGGCCGCGAGCTCGATCCAGGCGAGGCTGCTCTCCTCGTTCTCCGGCAGGCGAACGGGGGCATAGAGCGCCGCCGAGGCCTCTGGCTCGCCGCCTGCCGGCCCCTCGAGCGCGCTCTCCATGCCGCCCGGAAGGTACTCCGGGTGAAACAGGAAGTTCCCCAGGCTGTACAGCACCGGAACACCCTCGATCTCGCCCAGCCCATACGGCGCATGGGGGTGGTGGCCCACGATCAGGTCGGCCCCCGCCGCCACCGCGCGCGCAGCGACGCGCAGCTGGTACTCCGCCACGGTCCCCTGGAAGGCCGAGCTCCACTGGGGCGGCACGCCCCAGTGGAGCGAGAGGATGACGAACTCCGCCTCCCGGCGGGCCCGGGCGAGACTCTCCTCCATGCGGCGCAGATCGGCCTCGACGGGCTCGGTGTGCACCCAGGGCGGCGTGCCGGGCTGCTCGTCCAGCAGGGCGGCATCCGCCTCCCAGCGGGTGCGCACCTTGATCCCGGCGATCCCCGGCCGTCCTTCGGCCGCCTGAAAGCCGGGCGGGACGGTGCAGGCCCACGCGACCAGGGCGACGCTCTTCCCCCCCGCCGCCAGCCTCACCGGCCTGGCCGCCTCGGTCCAGTCCATCCCGGCCCCGCCGAACCGGATACCCCTCTCCGCGAGGCGGCGGCGCGTCGTGACGAGCGCTTCGGCTCCCCAGTCCATGGTGTGGTTGTTGGCCAGCGAGACGGCGTCCAGCCCCAGCTCCGCGAGCCAGTCGGCCGCCTGCGACGGGAGGCGCAGCCGGATCAGCTTGTCCGCGGGCACGCCGGGGCCCTCGACGATCGGGCCCTCCAGGTTGGCCAGCCGGAGGTCCGCGGCCCGGAAGAGGTCGAGCCAGACCTCCCCGGAGGGCCTCTCCAGGGGGGCGACGTCCCCCACCGCCACGATCTTCAACGTCTCCTCGCGCTCCATCGGAGGCCTCCCGCCCTTTCAGCGCCGGATGCGGGGATCCAGGGCGTCCCGCAGCCCGTCGCCCAGGAAGTTGTAGGCCAGAACCACCAGCGTCACGGCGAGTCCGGGGAGGACGGCCAGCCGCGGGGCCGTCCAGACGTACTGCTGGGCGTTCTGCAGCATGTTGCCCCAGCTGGCGGTGGGCAGCTGGATGCCCAGGCCCAGATAGCTCAGCGCGCTCTCGGTCAGGATCGCCCAGGCGACGCCGAGGGTGGCCGAGACGATGAGCGAGGGCGCCACCTGGGGCAGCAGGTGCCGCGCCAGCACCCGGCCGTCGGAAGCTCCCAGGGCCCTGGCCGCCTCCACGAACTCCTGCTCCTTCAGGCGCAGGGTCTCGCCATAGATCACCCTGGCCACCTGCATCCAGCTGGAGACGCCGATCACCAGGGCAACCATCAGCGGCGTCCTGCCGAGCACGGTGAGGGCGACGAGGGCGAAGAAGAAGCTGGGGATCGCCATCATCGCGTCCGTCAGGCGCATCAGCAGGGCGTCCAGCCAGCCCCGGTAGTAGGCCGCGACCAGGCCGACAACCAGACCGGCCACCAGCGAGAAGAGCATCGCCAGGAAGCCCACCGCCAGCGTCACCTGGCCGCCGTGCAGGAGGCGGCTCAGCTCGTCACGGCCGAGCTCGTCCGTGCCCAGCGGGTGCACCGCGCTGCTTCCCGCCAGGGTGTGCAGCGGGTCGGTGGCGTTCGGGTCGACCCGCCAGAAGAAGGGCCCCGCGAAGACGGCCAGATGGGCGAGCAGCAGAAAGACCAGCGAGAGCGCCGCCAGCCGCTGGCGGAGCAGCCGGCCAAGGAAGCCCCGCCGCTTCGACTCCGCCTCTTCCTCGCGAATCAGGACGGGTTCGTCCGGCAGCGGCAACCCGTTCTCGGCAACCCGACTCGACACCATCCCACCTCCCTGCCCGCCCGTGCCCGCGCCGCTTCTAGCCATCTCAGGCGATCCGGATGCGCGGATCGACCCAGGAGTGGACGACGTCGACCAGGAGGCTGACGCCCACCACGATGGCCGTAACCACCACCGTGATCCCCATCACGAGCGAATAGTCCCGCTGGGCGGCCGCCTGCACGGCCAGCGAGCCCATGCCCGGCCAGCCGAAGACGCTCTCGGTGATCACCGCCCCTCCGAGAAGCCTCGGCACCAGCACGCCCAGGGTGGAGATGACCGGAACCAGGGCGTTCCTGAGCGCATGGACGTAGATCACCCTCAGCTCGGCCATGCCCTTGGCCCGCGCCGTCCGCACGAAGTCCTGTCCGATGACCTCCAGCATGGCCGAGCGGGTGAACCGGACCACGGAGGGCAGGGTGGTGCTGGAGAGGACGATGACGGGCAGCACCAGGTGCGCCAGGCGGTCGCCGATCCCCCCGCCCCCGTCGGACGAGGCTCCCGAGGCGGGCAACCAGGCCAGTTCCACGGAGAAGAGGAGGATCAGCATGATCCCGAGCCAGAAGGCGGGAACGCTCAGGCCCAGCACACTGGCGAAGCCGATGCCCTGGTCCGCCAGCCCGTTGCGCCGCAACGCCGACACCACCCCCAGCGCGACGCCCAGGAGACAGGAGAGGGCCAAGGTGGCCGTGCTGAGAAGCAGCGTGTTGGGGAACCGCTGGCCGATCAGCTTGGCCACCGGCTGGTCCGCCGAGAGCGAGAGGCCGAGATTGCCCCGCAGGAGCCCGGCCAGCCACTCCGCATAGCGCACGGCGACGGGCTTGTCGAGGCCGTAGCGGACCATGATCGCCTGCCGCTCCTGGGCGGTCATGTCCATCCGCATGGCCGCCGCCGGCCCGCCCGGCGCCAGGTTGACGAGAAAGAAGGTCACCGCCGTCACGATCAGGAGAACCGCCAGGCTCTCCGCCAACCTCCGCAACAGGAACCGCGCCATCGCTCACCGCACCCCCAGGCGGCCGCGGCGCCCCCCGGCGCCGCGGCCGCCGCCACCCTACTTGGACAGCCACCACTCGTTGACGTACTCCATCGCGTCCCGGAGCCCCAGGTCGGGTACGCCGTGGAGGCGGACGTTCCGCACCTGGACTTCCTGCGGGAACCAGAGGAAGACGTACGGGAGCGTCTGCGCCATGTACTGCTGCAGCCGCCGGTAGACCTCAACCCGTGCCTGGGGATCGCTCGTCTGCTCGCCCGCCACCAGGAGCTGGTCGAGCTTCGCGTCCTTGTACCCGGGGATGTTGTTCCCCTTCCCCGCGGCACTGGAGATAAAGAACGGCAGCACGTCGGGATCCGCGGGATAGACCCACCAGTTGATGGTCGCGTCGTAGCTGCGCTGGACCACATCCTTCTGGATGAAGGCGTTCCACTCCATCGAGTTCAGCTGGGCGTCGATGCCCACCTTGCGCAGGTATTGCTGGACCAGCTGGCTGACCGGGAGGACGTCGCCCTTCAGGCCCACGTCCAGCACAAAGTGGAACGGTTTGCCATCCTTCACCAACACCCCGTCCGCGTTGGTCTGCGTCCAGCCCGCCTCGGCCAGCAGCTGCCTGGCCTTGGCCGGATCGTACGGGTAGAGACCGGCCAGCGACGGGTCGTAGTACTTCTTCAACGCGGGCGAGATGGGAGCGTTGGCCACCGTGGCGTACCCCTTTTCCACGGAAGCGATGATGGCCTTCCGGTCGATGGCGTAGAGGATCGCCTGGCGCACGCGCACGTCCGTGAAGAGGGGATTCGCCTGGTTGAGCGCGAGCCAGTAGAACTGCACCTGCGTCTCCGGGCGGATGACCAGGTTTTTCGCGGCCTTGACCCGGTCCACGGCCGACTTGTCGTCCAGCGTGAAGATGGTGATCTCGTTGCTCAAGGCCTGCGCCAACTGCGCGTTGGGATCGGGCAGGATCTTGAACACCAGCTTGTCCAGATGCGGAGCTCCGCCGAAGTAGTCGGGATTCCGGACCAGCACCACGTCCTGCCCCGGCGTATAGCTCTGGAGCATGAAGGGGCCGGTGCCCACCGGATGCTCCTTGTTGAACGAGGCCAGTGTCCACGGGTCCTTGCCCTCGAAGATGTGCTTGGGCAGGATGCCGGCGTTGTAGGCCAGATAGGCAGGCAGCGCGGCGAACGGTCTGTTCAGGTGAAAGACGACCGTCGAGGGGTCCACCGCGACGACGTCCTTCACCGCCTTGAAATACGAGGCACCGTTGGCCGCAAGCTTGGGGTTGAGCACGATCTGGTCGAACGTGAAGGCCACGTCGTCGGCCGTGAACGGCTGCCCGTCATGCCATTGGACGCCCTGGCGCAGGTGGAACGTCCAGCTCAACCCGTCCTTCGACGGCTCCCACGACGTCGCAAGGTCGGGTGCGGGGCTCAGGTCCTTTCCGGGCTTGGTGAGCCCGTCAAACAGGACGCGGTTGACGAAGACGGACTCCACGTAGGCGTTCGGGTGCCACGGGTTGAACGTGGGGTCCGCGACGATGGGAATGGTGACCGTGCCCCCGTTCTGGGGCGCTCCCGAACCGGCGGCCGTCCCCTGCCCCGACCCGCCCGCGTTCGATGCACCTCCGGAACCGCCGCAGCCTGCCAGCGCGACCGTCAGGGCCAGGGCTGCCGAGAGCAGCCCGACCCACCGCCTCCATCTCTCGCGGGCGACCCTCCCGCGGACCCGTCCCGATCCCCTCACGAACGACCCCCCCTTTGGCCGACCAGCGGCCCCAAGACTCTGGCGACCGACCGACCCGGCTCAGCGAGCCCAGGTCTGCTCGAAAACCCGGAGCATGTTGCGGCCGAGGACCTTGCCGATCTCCTTGTCCGAATACCCGTGGCTGACCAGCCACCGCGTGATGTTGGGGAAGCACTCCGACGGGTTCTCCAGCCCGCGGACGTATTCGACTTCGCGGAAGTCCTCACCGGAATGGGTCTGGCTGATGGACAGCTGGTTCGCGAACGCCCGGTGGAGACCGACGTGGTCGCCGAAGAGCGTATCCGGGCCGAAGGCCACGTGGTCGATGCCCACGAGGTTTGCGATGTATTCGAAATGTTCCATGAACGAGTCGATGGAATGCTCGGGATGGTTGCGGGTCAGCGTCGTGTGCGGCGCGGCCTCGATGCCGATCACGCCGCCCTTTTCGGCGCAGGCCTTCAGGACCTCGTCGGGCTTCATCCTGCTGGTGTTCCAGAGGGTGCGAGCTCCCACGTGGGTGATCAGGACCGGTTTCTCGCTGGCCTCGATCACGTCCAGCGCCGTCCGGTCCCCGCAGTGCGCCACGTCGATGGTCATCCCCAGGCGGTTCATGCGGCGAACCACCTGGCGCCCGAAGACCGTCAGGCCGCCGTCCCGCGCCTCGCGCAGGCCCGACCCCAGGGCGTTGGACTCCGAATAGGTGATCCCCATCACCCGGATGCCCAAGCCGTAGAGCACGTCGACCCGGTCCACCTCGTTCTCGATGGCCGTCGCCGCTTCCAGCGACGGCACCAGCGCGATGCGCCCCTCCTCCCGCGCGCGGTAGAGGTCCGGCAGCGTTCCTGCGACATAGACCATGTCCTGGTGTGCGATGTCGCTGAAACGCATGCCGATATCGTGAATGATGTCCGTCCATTTCCATCCGGCCCGTGACGTGATCACGGCCGTGCCGTCCATGAAGTTCTCCAGGAGCACATCGATGCCGGAGACGCTCAATCCCTCGTACCCCGTCCAGTCGCGGCCATGCCGGCGATATTCGAAGATCTCGCTCACATCCTCCGGCACGATGAACGCGTGGTCGTGGGCGGAGACGACGGTGTTCTCCTCCAGCAGCCGTTGCACGCGCTGCTCCTGCTCCTCGGTGACCGGCACCGTGTAGGCGGGCACGCGACCGATCTCGCGGGCCAGCTTGAACTCCCTGTAGTCCACGCCGGGCTCCAGATACTGGAACGACCTGTAGCCGGTATAGCGCTTTTGCTTCAATCGGCTCGCCTCCGTCAACCCTTCTGGTTCGCTTATCGGACCTATGGTCCGATTTGTCGCAAACGCTTCGACGCTCGTTGCCGAACTCCTCTCCCGCGGCCGACTCTCCGGGCGGATCCGGCCGCGGCCGGCATCCCCGCCTGCGCGCACCCGGCCGGAGCGGCCAAGGCGGCACCCGAGAGTGGCCGCCTCCGCGACGACGCAGACGAGTGCTCTCCCGCCGAGGCCGGTGCCTCTCGGGGCGCGGCGACGGCCCGAGGCCCGGGCGAGACCGCCTGCCGGCGCCCGGACCGCGATGCCTGATGCAGGGGCGCGACGATACGCCCGCCTCGTCCCGCGCCACGGACTGCGATATCCAAGCCGGACGGTCCATCTCGGCCCTGGTCTGAGCGGGATCCGCTTGGGGGGAACCGCAAGGCAACCCGCTTCCTCCGTTGTCGATGCAGGGCGGGAGCGGAAAGAGCTCGAGGATGGGAGGTAAGGGGTGGCAAGCCGAACGGGTGGCCTTGGGCGGCCAGGGTGTGCATCGTGCGGCGGGCCCGGCGGCCGGAAGGCGACTCGGCCGTCGACCGGGGAGGCCCTCTAGGTACCCGAGTCGCCCGCCGCTGGCCGCACCGGCAAGGCCGCTCGGTCCGACGTCGGATCAGAGCTCATCGAAGAAGCACGAGTCGACGCGGCAGATCGGGGAGCGGGCGATCTCCGCCACCCCCACGCCGTGCCGGATCATCAGGCGGGCCATGGTCTCGCCGTCGACGAGAACGACGCGGTGGGTCACGCTCTCCACGAAGCGCCGCGCGGAGTCGGTGAAGCGCGACGTGGTGAGAAAGACGCCCTTACTGGCGTGATGGCCGGCCAGGCTGCCCACGAAGTTGCGCAGCGGTTCGGCGCCGACCGGGGCCTGCCAGCGCTTGGCTTGGACGTAGACCCGCTCCGGGCCGAGCGGGTCCTGGCGGACCACCCCGTCCACCCCCTGGTCGCCCGTCCCGCCGAGGGCCTGCGCCGCCTCCTCGTACGAGCCGCCGTAGCCCATGGCCACCAGGAGGCGCAGGACCGGCCGTTCGAAGGCCGCGGGCGAATATCCCGGATCCGCCGGAGAAGCTCGCCCGCCGCCTCCCCCAAGTGCTCCCCGTGCGCCGCCTCCATGCGCTCCTCGGCCGAGAGGGAGCGCTCGGGCCGCCCCTCCCCCGCGCGGTCTCCGTGCCGGCCTCTTTCCGCCGCCCGCTTCCACTCCCGGAAGTCCGGATACCGCCTCAGGAAGGCCTCCGTCGCCGTCTCGCCCGACGCCCATGCGGCCCGGCCGCGCTCCGTCACCCGGAACGACCGCCACAACGAGCAGGACCATGGGGCCGGCCCGTGCTCGTTCCAGGCCTCTGCCTCCCGGCCGCCGCGCCCGTGGCGCTCAGGCCGCGTAGCCGAAGAGCGGTCGCAGTTTGACGCCGAGCCGGCTGCCCAGCAGGGCGAACGCGAACCAGACCCAGCCGTGAAGGCTGAACGAGGCGACCCCGCTGACGAAGGCGCCAATGTTGCAACCGAAGGCGAGCCGGGCGCCCCAACCCATCAGCACGCCGCCCAGCACCGCCCCCGCAGCCGTGCGGACCCGCACGCGCCGCAGGTAGGGCCGCGGGAACCGGCCGGCAACCGCAGCCGCCAACAACGCCCCCAGGATGGCGCCGAGATCCATCACCGTCGTGACGTCCGCCCAGACGGACGTCCGGAGCGCCTGGGCGTTGGCCGGAATGCGCCAGTAGGCCCAGGCCCCAGGAGAGCCGCCCAGGGCGCCGAAGGCCTTGGCGGCGAGGAGGGCGAAGGCGGAGGTGATCCCCCAGGGGCGCCCCGCCACCAGCAGCGTCAGGAAGTTGGCCACGGCCAGACCGGCGGCGCCCGCCGCCAGCGACCAGCCTGCGCGACCGGCCATCTTCCCGCTTCCCGGCAGGACCAGAATGCGGACCGCCTCGCCATACCGGCGCCGCTCCAGAACAAGGGTGAGAGCCGCCACCCCGCCCGCCAGCACCAGCTGGACGGCGACCGCGCCCGCCGGCCCCAGCGAGTGCAGCAGCAGCACCGCCGGAAGGTGGGGGGCCGCCATCCACCGGTCCCAGCGGTAGGTCCCCAGGAGCGAGCCGGCCAGGAAGCCGCCCAGGGTCAGCAACCCCCGCACGTCGCCTCCGCCCGTGTGGTAGAGCGTACCGGAGGCGCAGGCGTCCGCCGTCTGCATGCCCAGTCCGAAGGCGAAGGAACCGACCAGGAGCGCCACTCCCAGCGGGGTCGCGTAGCCGCTGACCGCCCGGCCGAAGGCCTGACCCGAGAGGAGGAGGGGAAGGAAGAGGAGCGAGGTCAGCACCACCAGGAGCATCTGCGCCCGGATGGCCGCGCCGCGTCGCTCGAGACGGATGGAAACGAGGCGGCGCAGGAACGTCGAGCGGGTGGCGGAGTCTCGCCAGCCCGGGCCCGGGTACCCGGACCGCCCAAGGCTGGCGCTACTCCTTCACCCCGACCACCCAACCCGCCCCTTGCGGCGTCACCAGCAGGCGGTCGCCCGGGCCCAGGCAGGGGACGCGGCTCATCGCGTGGGTGTTCTCGACGGTCAGCACACCGCCGCGGACAAGGTCGATCACGTCCGTGCAGTGGCTGAGCCCTTCCGCGTCCGGCGCGCAGTTGAAGTCGGCGCGGACCACGCCCTCCTCGCTTCCGCTCAGCGTGCCGTCGAGGATCCTCAACACGTACCTCCCGTCCGCACCGTTACGCTGCCAATCCGAGACGACGGGTTCGGTCGGCCCGGTGGCCGGCCGGCTCTGGGTCCACGCCCAGGCCGCCAGGCCGATCGCGAACGCCAGCGTGACGAAAAGGACGGCCCATCTGCGCTGCAACGGCGTCTCCCCCTGTTCCGGCCCATGCCTTCGGGCGCCGGCGTGCCGCATCGGCCGGCCGTCAACCCCAGTCTAGCAGTCTCACTCCCGTCGCCACCGCCAGGAGGGGCAAGGAAGCAGCCGCAGCCCGCGCGGCTCTTCCCCTTCCCTCGTCAGCCCTGCGCGGGCGGCGCCGCCGGCTGCCACGTGCGCCCCCCGTCCCGGGTGCGCAGGAGGAGCGTCGCGCCGGCTCCTTCCTGCGGATCGGGAAGCAGCGCCCAGCCCGTGGACGGGTCGACGAAGTCCAGCTGCTGGACGCCGGCCAGGCTCCGATCCGGGTGGACGGCGCTCCAGGTGCGGCCGCCGTCGTCCGTCCGGTAGAGCGTCGTCCCGTCGGTGACGACGGCCTCTCGGGCGTCGATCAGGTGGAACTGGGGCGGCCCCTCCGCGGAGGCCGCCAGCCGGACGGGGGTCGAAGGCGCCCAGGTGGCGCCGCCGTCCTCCGTGGCGTATAGGACGAGGAGGCGGTTCTCGAAGAGGACGGGCAGCACGCCCCGGCCGCCGGAGGCGAAGAGCGGCGGGTAGCTGGTGGCGGCGCCGCCGTCGGCGCTCAGGCCGGCGGGTACCGGCAGCGGCTGGCGCGACCAGCTCTGGCCGCCGTCCGCGGTGCGGTAGAGGAGGATGCCCCGCCCCGCCCAGACGCCGGTGAGCCAGGCGTGGCGGGCGTCGGCGAAGGCCGCGCCGCTCTTGATGCCGGCGAAGACGGAGAGGCCGGGCCCGCCGGTGGCGCCCGGGTGGGCGCCGACCACCTCCTGCCAGCTGGCGCCGCCGTCGCGGGAGAGGAGGAGCGTCACCGCCTCGCTTCCTGCGCCCGCGCCCTGGTGGAGGAGGATCCAGCCCGTCCGCCGGTCGACGAAGCGGACCTGCGCGAAGCCGGCCATGCCGAGCGGGCTCGCCGTCCAGCTCCGGCCCCCGTCCTCGGTCCGGTAGAGGACGACCGGCCGGCCGGGGTCCCGGGGCTGGGAGACCACCCAGGCGTGGCTGGCGTCGAGGAAGGCGCCGTCCCAGCCCGTCACCCCCGCCCCGGCGCCGGCCGGCGTCACGTCCCACCAGGAGGCGCCGCCGTCCGCGGTGCGGAGGATCATGCTGCCGGCGACGGCCCAGCCGCGGAGAGCGTCGACGAAGCGGACCTGCAGGAGATCCCGGATGCGGAGCGGCTCGGCCGCGCCTCCCCCGGGGACGGCGGACGTTGCGCTCCCCGGCGAGGAGCCCGGCGGCCGCTTCGATCCCGCCGGCGCGCGGCTCGCCGGACCGGTGGCGCAGCCCGCCGCGAGCCAGACGGCCAACAGGAGGAGGCCCGCCCTCCGCACCAGGAAGCCCCGCCTCGCCCTCGCCATCCCCCGTCTCCTTTCCTCCCCGCACCGGCGCCCGCCTCAATACTCGCCTTTGATCACAAAGAAGGAGCCACGAACGGTGCCCGCCAGGTTGGACTTCTGCTTTGCAAACTTGAACTTACCCTCGAGTTCCCTGGGCACCTCCATCCCCTCGGAGAGCTTGAATCCGACCGCGCGACCCTTGGGGTCATCGACCGCATACATCACGTTGGCGACAAGGCCATCCTCGTAGAACACGTAGGCCCAGCGGATGTTCTCCACCTGAAACCGCGACGTCTCCAAGGGTTTGGCGGAGAGCTCGATGCCGCGCTCTTCCTTCAGGATCCGGTGCACGTAATCCACCGTCTCCCGGCTTTCGCTCGCGGGTACGACCGTGAAGACGTGATTGTATTTCTTCATGAAGTAACGGGCCTCGTTGGCGCGCAGTCCCGCCAGCGCCTGCGCAACCGGCGAGGATTCCAGGCCGACCGTGGAGACATTTCGAAAGTCGACGACGTAGGCCATGTCCGATCCCCCTTTTGGCTCTTCGGCTGGTACCGCTTCCTTCAACGAGGAATCCGCCCGTGCCGAGCAGGCGTTCCGCCCTCGCGCTACCGAACCGCGCTCCTCTTTTCAGGGCGTTCTTTCACGCCCCGCTCGAGACCGCGCTGGCGAGATCATCCTCGACCGGCGCGGCCAGCGTGAGCCCCGCGAGCAGCGTCAGCGCGCCCAGGACGGGCCAGAGGAGGGTCAGCGGCAGCGCGATCATGAGGGCGCCGGCCACCGCCACGCCCAGCGGCACGGTCGCGGTGTTCAGGGCGCCGGCGATGCCGATCGTCCGGCCCAGCATGCCTTGCGGGACGGTGCCGAGGAACCAGGCGGTCGAGGCGCCGGTGGCCACGCTGGCCGCAAGCCCCGTGGCGACGATGGCCGCGACGTCCCAGGCGGCGTTCGGCCACGCCCCCACCGCGGCGAAGGCGAGGCCGGCGAAGGTCACCCCGGCGGCGATGAGGCTCCTCGTGCTCCAGCGCGCCGAGAGCCGGCCCAGAAGCAGCCCGCCCGCCACCATGCCGGCGAAGAAGCCGGCGTAGATCACGCCGAGGAGCGATCCGCTGCCGCCCAGGGGCCCCTTGACCCAGGCGGTCAGGAGCAGATCGGTCGGCGCCAGGGCGAAGTTGGCCACGACCGTCGCCAGGAGCACGCGGCGCAGCATGCGGGAGCGGAAGACGAGGCGGAAGCCCGCCAGCCACTCCGCCAGGAGGCCGCCCTTGCCGCGGGCCGTCGCCCCTTCCTCGCGCGGAAGACGGAGCAGGACGAGGCTCGCGACGTAGACGAGGAAGGAGATCCCGTCCAGGAGGAAGAGGAGCGGCGCGCCCACCAGGTCGAGGAGGAGGCCGCC